>JAGWBE010000006.1:40208-40751 GCA_021296055.1 Dehalococcoidia bacterium
TCGTCCGGTTCGTACAGCGTGTCGGTGGCGGCGGAGGCGGCCTCGGCGTAGTTGTCGATGACCAGCACGCCGCCGTCGGCGTCACGGAAGACGATGTACCCGCCGCCCATAGGCCCCACCATCTGCGGCTCCACGACGCCGCAGGTGAACGCCGTGGCCACCGCCGCGTCGGCGACGTTTCCTCCGGCCGCCAGCACGCTGATTCCCGCCGCCGAGGCGATGGGCTGATTGGCGGCCACCACCGCCTGCGAGCCGTAGACGGGTTGCTTCTGTGTCGGGATGCTCGTCATAGAAAACCTCCAGTGATTGCCGCCGATGCTATCGGCGCGCGCGCAGGCGGGCAAGGGAGGCGCGGCCCTTTCGCGGCATGCTCCCTCTGCGCCGTGGCGGGCTTTGCCGTTGCGAGGGGTTGCGCGTCGAGATTCCCGCGAAAGCGGAATCGGCGAAGGGGAGGCGCTACGGCTCGAGCGGCTCGTCTTCCGGCGCGGCGCCTGAGGCCGTCATGCCGGACGGGTTCTGGAGGAAGCGGAAGAGGTCGCTGTT
>JAGWBE010000048.1 GCA_021296055.1 Dehalococcoidia bacterium
CCGCAACCGCGTAGGCCTCGCCCGGGCGTCCGAGCCCTATCTCGACGAGCTGCTCCTCCGTCATCCGCAGCCCTGCGATTCCGCCCGAGTTGTCGAATACGCCGCCGCCCTCGGTGCCCGTGACTACTTCGCTCTGGATCTGCAGGTAACGCGCGCCGGAGTTCAGGTCGGTGCGCAGGCCAAGCACTCGCACCTCACGCCTGTCGAGGGGCGCGTTGGCCGCCGCGGGGTAGCCAAGCACGATGACCCCCGAGTCCGTCGGCGGCGCGTCCGCCTCGGCTATGGGTACAGCGTCGAAGTTGCTCTCGCCGCCGATGACCTGATAGAGGGCGATGTCCAGCCCGTCGTCGCGCCCAATCACCCATGCCTGGCCGGGGCGCCCGTTGGCGGTCACGTAGTCGGCGAGCGGCGCGTAGCCCAGGTGCTTGGAAGTGGAGAGGATAAGGCCCTCCGAGTCAATCATCACGCCGCTCCAACGGTTCTCGCCCGACGACAGACGCACCATGGCCGCCTCGGCGGCGGGCAATATCTGGTTCAGCGTCGGCGTCGGCGTCGGCGTTGGGCTCGGCGTCGGCGTGGGGCTGGGCGTCGGCGTGGGGCTGGGCGTCGGCGTCGGCGTCGGCGCGGGAGTAGGCGTAGGGGTAGGTGTAGGCGTGGGGGTGGCCGACGGCGTCGGAGGCGCGGGGGTAGGCGTGGGCGTCGCCGCGTCGCCACAAGCGGCGAGAAGAAGGGCGACCATCGCGACAAGGGCGACGATGAGTGGCAGAGGGTGGCGCATAGCGAATGTTCGCTCGTCATTGTGCGCGTCGGGGGGGTTGCCTGGCAAGTGCTTTGTCGTGTGCGTTTCGCGCTCAGACCGTTCATTCCCACAGAGAGGGAGAAGCGCAAGGCGCGCTGCTATACTGAAACTACGCTCCCGCACAGCGGGCTTGCTTGTGAGGATGCCCTATGGCCGACCGCCTCGACGCCATCGTCCGGCGCAACGCCGAGATTGAAGAGTTGCTTGCCCGCCCCGACGTAGTCTCCGATGCGGAGCGCGTGTCGGCGTTGGCCAAGGAACGCGCCGACCTCCAGCCCGTCGTCCTCGTCTACGCCCAAGTCCAAGACGCCGAGCGCGCCCTGGAGGGCGCCCAGGCGCTGATCGACGACCCCGACCAGGAGGTCGCGGAGATGGCCCAGGCGGAGATGGCCGAGCAGGCCGACCGCCTCGGCGCGCTGCGCGAGGAGCTCCGCCGCGCCCTGCTCCCGCGCGACCCCAATGACCCCAAGAACGCCATCGTCGAGGTGCGCGCGGGCACGGGCGGCCAGGAGGCCGCCCTCTTCGCCGCCGACCTCTACCGCATGTACGTCCGCTATGCCCAGCGCGTGGGCTGGCAGCCCGACGTGGTCAGCGCATCGGAGGCGGAGCAGGGCGGCTTCAAGGAGATCGTCTTCCAGGTCAACGGCGCGGGCGCCTACGGCCTCCTCAAACACGAGAGCGGCGTCCACCGCGTCCAGCGCGTCCCCGTAACCGAGGCGCAGGGGCGCATCCACACCTCCACCGCCACCGTCGCCGTCCTCCCTGAGGCGGAGGAGGTGGACGTGGAGGTCAAGGAGGGCGACCTGCGCGTGGACATCTTCCACTCCGGCGGCGCCGGTGGACAGAACGTGAACAAGGTCGCCACCGCCGTTCGCCTCGTCCACCTGCCCACGGGCATCGTCGTAACCTGCCAGGACGAGCGCTCCCAACTGAAGAACAAGACGAAGGCCATGACCGTTCTCCGCTCGCGCCTGCTGGAGCAGCAACTGCGCGAGGCGCAGGAGCAGACCGGCGCGCTCCGCCGTTCCCAGGTCGGCACGGGCGAACGCTCCGAGAAGGTGCGCACCTACAACTTCCCCCAAGACCGCCTCACCGACCACCGCATCGGCCTCACCCTCCACGGATTGGAGGGCATCCTGGCGGGCAACGTGGACGAGGTGCTGGGCGCATTGGTGGAAGAGGAGCAGCGGCGCATGCTCCAAGAGGCAGTGGCGTGACCACGTTAGGCGAGCTGCTGCGCTCCACGGAGCGGCGGCTCGCCCAAGCAGGCGTCGAGGAGGCGCGCCTCGAGGCCGAGCTGCTGCTTATGACGGCGCTGAGCGCCGACCGCGCAACCCTCTACGCAAACCTGCAAGACCCCGCCACGCACGAGCGCGCCGGAGCGCTGGAGGCGCTGATGCTCCGTCGCGTGAAGCGCGAGCCAACCGCCTACATCACCGGCAAGCGCGAGTTCTACGGGCGCGAGTTCCACGTCGGCCCCGGCGTCTTCATCCCGCGCCCGGAGACGGAGACGTTGGTGGAGGAGGCGCTGCGCATAGCGGCTACGATAGGCGGGGGCTTGACCATCGCCGACATCGGCTGCGGCAGCGGCGCCATCGGCATCACGCTCGTTGCCGAGCTGCCGCGCGCAGTGGCATACGCCATCGACATCGACGCGGCGGCGCTGCAAGCGGCGCGGAAGAATGTCGAGCGTCTGGCCACCCCGAATCGCGTGAAGGTGTTGCGGGGCGACCTGCTGGCGCCCCTCCCGGCGCCCGTGGACATCATCGCCGCGAATCCGCCCTACATACCGTCCAAGCAGATTCCCGGGCTTCCGCCGGAGGTGAAGTCCTACGAGCCACGCCGGGCGCTGGACGGCGGCCTCGATGGCATGGATCTGCTGCGCCGCTTGCTAACGGACGCGCCGCGCTATCTGAAGCCGGGGGGCGCGCTACTGGCGGAGATTGACCCGGAGCAGGCGACGGAGGCGCGGGCGCTAGCCCACGCCGCATTCCCCGGCGCAGCGGTGGACGTAGCGCGCGATCTCGCCGGTCGCGAGCGCGTGCTGACGGTGCGGACGGGCGCGGCCAGCCCTGCCTCCGGGTAGCGCCGTCCTACAGATCTATCCGCGAATAGGGCAGGCGGCGCAACGCGAGAGCGGCCCCGGCCACGTTCGGCCGGGGCCGCTCTTTTTCGCGGCGTTGCGTTGACCGCGCGCCCTACATCATGTCGTGCATGTCGGGCGGCATGCCCGCCCCGGCGGGGGCGTTCTTCTGCGGCGCGTCGGTGACCAGCGACTCGGTCGTGAGCACCATCGCCGCGACGGAGGCGGCGTTCTCGAGGGCCGCGCGGGTGACCTTCGCCGGGTCGACGATGCCCCGCTCGAGCATGTGGCCCCACTCGTTCGCCTCCGCGTCGTAGCCCCAGTCGCCCTCCGAGCGCTTCGCCATGTCCACGATCACGTCGCCGGGCTGGCCGGAGTTGACGGCGATGAGGCGCACCGGCTCCTCGATGGAGCGCTTGATGATGCGCGCGCCCGTCTGCTCGTCGCCGACGAGGTCGAGGCCGTCGATGGCCTCGGAGGTGCGGACGAGCACGACGCCGCCGCCGGGGACGATGCCCTCCTCGACGGCCGCGCGGGTGGCCGAGAGAGCGTCCTCCACGCGCGCCTTCTTCTCCTTCAACTCCACCTCTGTCGCGGCGCCTACCTTGATGATGGCGACGCCGCCCGACAGCTTGGCGAGGCGCTCCTGGAGCTTCTCGCGGTCGAAGTCGGAGGTGGTGTCCTCGATGCGCGCCTTGATCTGGCGGATGCGGTCTTGGATGTCCTGCTCCCCGCCGTGGCCCTCCACGAAGGTAGTGTCGTCCTTGGTGGCGACGACGCGGCGAGCGCGCCCGAAATCCTCGGGCGTGACGGAGTCAAGCTTGCGCCCGATCTCCTCGGAGATGACGGTGCCGCCGGTGAGGGTGGCGATGTCTTGGAGCATCTCCTTGCGGCGGTCGCCGAAGCCGGGCGCCTTGACGGCAAGGGCGGTCAGCGTGCCGCGCAGCTTGTTGACCACCAGCGTCGCCAGCGCCTCGCCCTCAACGTCCTCGGCGATGACCACGACACTCTTGGTGATTTGCAGCACCTTCTCCAGCGCCGGGAGCAGGTCGTTCACCGCCGACACCTTCTTGTCGGTGATGAGGATGTAGGGCTCCTCGATGACCGACTCCATGCGGTCGGAGTTGGTGAGGAAGTAGGGGGAGACGTAGCCGCGGTCAATCTGCATCCCCTCTACGTAGTCCACTTCGTAGCCGAGGCTCTTGCCCTCTTCCACGGTGATGACGCCGTCCTTGCCCACCTTGTCCATCACCTCGGCGATGAGCTCGCCCATCTCGGTGTCGTGAGCGGACAGCGATGCGACCTGCGCGATCTGGTCCTTGGTGGTCACGGGAGTGGCGAGCTTCTCAATCCCGCCCCTGATGGAGACGACGGCCTTCTCGATGCCCCGCTTGAGCACCATCGGGTCGGCGCCTGCGGCGATGTTGCGGAAGCCCTCGTTGATGATGGCCTGTGCGAGGACGGTGGCCGTCGTGGTGCCGTCGCCCGCCGCGTCGTTGGTCTTGGTCGCGGCCTCCTTCAGGAGCTGCGCGCCCATGTTCTGGTAGTGGTCCTCCAGCTCGATCTCCTTGGCGATGGTCACGCCGTCGGAACAGACGTTGGGGGGCCCGAACTTCTTGTCGAGAATCACGTTGCGCCCGCGCGGGCCCAGGGTGACCTTGACCGTGTTCGCCAGAACGTCCATGCCCTCCTTGAGCGACCTGCGAGCCTCGTCGCTGAAGACAATCTGCTTAGCCATGCGCTCTTCTTCTCCTTAGCTGACCTTGGCCAGCACGTCGCGCTCGGACAGGATGAGGTAGTCCTCCCCGTCCTCGCTGAACTCCGTGCCGGCGAACTTGGAATAGACGACCGTGTCGCCCGCCTTCACGTCCATCTCGAGTCTCCGGCCCTCGTCAGTGATACGCCCGGGGCCGACCGCGATCACGGTCCCCTCCTGCGGGCGCTCCTTCGCGCTGTCCGGAATCACGAGTCCGCTTCTCGTCTGCGCCTCCTGCTCCACCGCCTGGACGACGATGCGGTCGCCCAGCGGCGACAGTGTTCGTGCCACGCTTGCCTCCTTCTTCCTCCAGACGCCCTTGCGGCGCGCTGGCAAACGAATAGGTAGTCTGTTAGCACTCGCACGCGCCGAGTGCCAACTGCGCAATCGTATGAGCCATCGCCGCGCCTGTCAAGCAACCCCCGTCATGCGCCCCCGGTTGCGCGAAGGCGCCCTCTGGCGCGAACATCAAGCCGCAGCTACCCCTACAGGCCTGATAGTCAATCCGTGCCGCCATCCGCGAACGACGACCCACTCGGCGCAGCCGTCCTCCCGCTGCGCGGTTCGCGCCGCTCGTGCGCCCTCACGCCCGACCAGGCCGCCGCCTTCGCCCAAGAGCTGCAGGAACTCGACGCCGACCCTCGCGTCCGCGCCATCATCATCGAGTTGACGGGGATGAGCCCCGCCGGCCCCTTCGTCCCCAGCGACCCCCGCGCCGCGCCCGCCCGCGCCATCGCCGCGACCACCACGCCCACCATCGCCGCGATAACGCGCGACTGCTTCGACCAGCGCCTCGAGGCCGCCCTGGCCTGCGACGTGCGCCTGGCCGATTCGAAGGCGCGCTTCGCCATGCGCTACATCCCCAACGGCTATCTGCCGTCCGACGGCGGCACGCAGCGCCTCGCGCGCCTCGCCGGGAGGGGCGGCGCGCTCTACATGCTGCTCACCGGGCGCATCGTCGGCGCCGAGAACGCGCGCCGCCTGGGCGTCGTGGACAGGGTCATTGACCGCGCCAGGTTCGACGCCACCGTCCAGTCAGCGGCCCGCGACATCATCGAGAACGCCCCTATCGCCACTCTGTACGTTAAAGAGGCCGTGCACGCGGGCGCCGACCTCACCCTCGCCCAGGGCCTCGCCCTCGAACACGACCTCAGCGTCATGCTCCAGTCCACCCGCGACCGCGCCGAGGGGCTGCGCGCCTTCGCCGAAGGGCGAGCGCCGGAGTTCGAGGGCGAATGAGCGCCTTCGAGACCATCCGCTACGACGTGCAGGAGGGCGCCGCGCGCGTAACCCTGAACCGCCCCGCCGTTCGCAACGTCGTCAACGTCCGCATGCGCGACGAACTCTACGAAGCGTTCACCGCCGTCCGCGACGACCCCGGCGTGCGGGGGGCGCTCGTGGACGGCGCGCACGTGACCTATGGGGCCTGATTGGCTCGCTCGACAAACCTCTGGTGGCCGCCCGCGCCATACGCCGCGAACGTGACCTATGGGGCCTGATTGCCTCGCTCGACAAACCTCTGGTGGCCGCCGTCCACGGCTACTGCTTCGGCTCCGGCCTCGAGCTCGCATGCCTCTGCGACCTGCGCGTCGCTGCCGACGACGCGGTATTCGCCATGCCCGAAACCTCGCTCGGCCTCATGCCCGCCGCCGGAGGCACGCAGCTCCTCCCCCGCCTCGCCGGGCGCGGCAGAGCGTTGGAGCTGCTCCTCTCCGGCAGGCGCTTCGACGCGCGCGAGGCTTTGGACTACAAGATCGTCTCCATGGTCGCGCCCCGCGCGGCGCTGCCGAAGGAGGCGTGGGCGCTACTGCGCGCCGTCCTCGCCGCGCCCCAAACGGCACTCACTGCCGCCAAGCGCGCCGTAATCGAGGGGGAAGATCTGCCGCTCGCCCACGCCCTCGTTTTGGAGGCGCAGCTGGGCGCGGCGGCGCGGGGAACCCGGCATGCATAGCCTCGACCTGTTGACCATCGCCGCCGCCGTCGTTCCCGACCGCGACGCCGCCCGCTTCGACGGCTCCGCCCTCGCCTACGCGCAGCTGGCCGACCGCGCCAACCGCCTCGCCAACGCGCTCGCCGACCTCGGCGTCGGCCACGGCGACCGTGTCGCCGTCGTCGATGTGAACAGCCCGCGCCATCTCGAGGTCTACTTCGCCGCCGCACGCCTCGACGCGGTCTACGCGCCCCTCAACTTCCGCGGCAGGGGGCGCGAACTCGCCTACCCGCTCAGCGTGGCCGCGCCCAAGGTGGTCTTCGCCGGAGCGCGCTACGCCGTCGGCATCGACGCGCTCGACGCGCCGCACGGCCTCGTCGCCCGCGTGGCGCTTGATGGCGCGGCTCCCGACGGCTGGCTCGCCTACGAGGAGCTCCTGGCCCATGGGGGCACCGAGGAGACGCGCTTTCCTGAGGGCGACCCGGGCGAAACGGCGGCGCTCCTCTTCACCGCAGGCACCACTGGAACGCCCAAGGCGGCGCCCATCAGCCATGCCGCATTCACGTCGTTCATGCTCGCCAACGTGGAGCCCGCCGATCCCGACTCGGAGGAGCGCGCGATTGTGTCGCTGCCCCTCTACCACGTCGCCGGACTCCAGAGCGCCCTCGCCTCCGTCTACGGCGGGCGCACGCTCGTCGTCCAACGCCAGTTCGACGCCGCCGAGTGGCTCGAACTCGCCGAGCGCGAGCGCGTCCAACGCGCCCTCCTTGTCCCGACGATGCTCAAGCAGGCGCTCGACCACCACGACTTCCCCCGGCGCGACCTCTCCGCCCTCAGCGTCCTCACCTACGGCGGCGCGCCTATGCCCGCCTCCCTCATCGAGCGCGCCATCGCCGCGCTGCCCCACGTGCGCTTCATCAACGCCTTCGGCCAGACCGAGACGGCATCCACCATCACCATGATTCCCCCCGAAGACCACGTGCTGGAGGGGCCGCCGGAGGTGGTCGCCTTGCGGCGCCGCCGACTCCGCAGCATCGGCCGCCCTCTCCCCGACGTTGAGGTGGCGGTGCTGGACGAGCAAGGCGCCCCGCTGCCCCCCGGCGCCACCGGCGAGATCGCCGCCCGCGGCGACCGCGTAACGCGCGGCTACCTCGGCGAGGCGGACGGCGAGCGCCTGCTCCCCGGCGGCTGGCTTCCCACCGGCGACCTAGGCCGCATGGACGAGGACGGCTACGTCTACCTCGAGGGCAGAGCCAAGGACTTCATCAAGCGCGGCGGCGAGATGGTCTCCCCCGAGGAAGTGGAGAACGTGCTCCTGTCCCATTCGGGCGTTGACGAATGCGCCGTCGTCGGCCTCCCCGACGACACGTGGGGCGAATGCGTCGCCGCCGTCATCGTCCCCAAACCCGGCCAAGCGCCCGCTAAGGCCGAACTCCTCGCGCTAGCGGAGCGCGAGCTCGCCCGCTTCAAGCGCCCCAAACACCTCTTCTTCGCCGACGAACTTCCCCGCAACGACCTAGGCAAGGTGCTCAAGCGCGAACTGCGCGAGCGGCTGGGGAGAGAGTAGCAAGAACGGTCGTGCTAGTAGTGTAAAGCCAAGCAAGCGCCCGGGGAGCAAGGAGCAGACAATGGACTTAGTGGCAAAAGTGGCTCAGGAAATAAAGGCGTGGGTCAAGTCTCGGCCAAAGCTGGAGATAGAGGAGAGCGTAACGTGGTTTCTTCTGATTTTCGTTTACGCGCATGCTGTGGACCAGGACCAGCTAGGTTTCAAATTCTTAGGCATAATTCCTCAAATCACTGCGCCGCAAATAGGCCTAGCAATGCTTGTTTTGTGCCTGACAGCATCGGCTCTGATTCTCATCGAACCGCTACTGCCTTCCAAATTGTGGAGATGGGCGACGGGCTTTAGGCGCTCATTTCTCCAGCCTATTCGTCTAATGAGCATACTATTTGCCTTTGCCTTTGGGCTGGCAACTGGGTTGGGACTTCTTATCGAGAAGGTTCCCACACTCTCATGGCTGACAAACTCGGCTGCCGTAGTGGGTTTTGTCATCTTTGTCATACTTGGAATCAGATTCGTTTTATATTTCTGGACTATCCATGCACATGCTAGAAATGAATAACCTGGCTCACACGGCATGGCAATGAATACAGCACTGAGCGGCTCGACGCAGGATGCTTTTCGCCGGACTCGAACCAAGGAGCTCAGTCTTATCAGGGTTGTGCTCTAACCCATACCCTCTTCCCCCTTGCCTGCGCTAGGCTAGCGGCGTGACTACGGCCAAGACAGCGGACAGACTCAAGACGCTGCGCGACATCATCGCCCGCGAGGCGCAGGGCGGCTTCGCGGACAAGACCGTCATCGGCGGCCTCGACGCCTTCCTGCGCACGCTTGGCGCCGACGCACAGGGCGGAGACGCCGCGCTGCGCGCCCTGGCCGACCGCGGCCTGCTCGACGTCGGCTACGCCGCCCTCGCTCCATCGCAGCGCAAGCGCTGGAGCGAGGAGGTCGGGCGCATCCTGGGCGTGTCCGAGCCGCCGCCCAAGCGCGCGCCAAGGGCCGCCTCGCCGCCCCCGCCGCGCTTCGACCTGGACGCCGACGTGTCCGTGCTGCGCGCCGTAACCGCTGCGCAGCGCCCGCGACTGGAGCGTATGGGCGTGCGCGCAGTCCGCGACCTGATCTTCCTCTTCCCTCACCGCCACCTCGACTACTCGCGGCGGCGCTCCGTCGCTCAGGTGCGGCCCGGCGAGGAGCAGACCATCGTCGTCAACTTGTGGGAGGCGCACGAGCTGCGGTTGGGGCGCGAGGGCCGCCTGCGAGCGAGCGAGGCGGTGGTCGGCGACGAGACGGGCAACATCCGCGCCATGTGGTTCGGCCAGCCGTGGGTCGCGGGCAGCCTGAACCGCGCCCTCGAACCGACCCCGTCCGCCTCGTGCTCAGCGGCAAGGCGAGCGTCTTCCAGGGACGTGCGCAGATGGATTCGCCCGAATGGGAGGTGATGGACGACGCGGAAACCGCCGCGTTCGTCCACACGGGCAGGCTCGTGCCCGTCTACCCTTCCACCGAGCGGATGCCGCAGCGCACCATTCGGCGCATCGTGCGCGAGGCGCTTGACCGCCTGTTCGGGCCTGAGGGCGCGCGCAATCCCAGCGCGCTGCCCGACCCCCTCGACGCGGAGGCGCTGCGCCGGCGCGGCCTGATGGCGCTGGGCGACGCGGTGCTCCAAGCACACTACCCGGATAGCGACGACGCTAAGGAGCGGGCGCGCCAACGCCTCGCCTTCGACGAACTCCTCACGCTCCAACTCGCCCTCGGCGCGCAGCGGCGCAGCGTCTCCACCGCCAAGAGCCTCCCGCTGCCGCCACGCGCGCCCGCCGTCGCCGCCTTCATCCGCTCGCTGCCCTTCACGCTGACGGAGGGGCAGCGGGGCGCGCTGCGCGAGGTGATGCGCGACGTCGAGCGCGCCGATAGGCCGATGAGCCGCCTGCTGCAAGGCGACGTGGGCGCGGGCAAGACGGTCGTCGCCCTTGCCGCCCTGCTGGCCGCCGCGACGGACGGGCGCCAGGGCGCGCTGATGGCGCCGACGGAGGTGCTCGCGGAGCAGCACTTCATGACCGTGCGGCGCCTGCTCGGCGGCCTTGACCAAGAAGAGGGCGCCGCCCACCGCTTCGCCTGCCGCGTGGACGGACGCGAGCGCCCCGTCGAGGTGGGCCTGCTCACCGGGTCGCTGCGCGCCAAGGCGCGGCGCGAGGTGTACGAACGCGCCCGCGACGGCTCGCTCGACCTGCTCATCGGCACCCACGCGCTGCTCCAAGAGGAGGTGTCGCTGCCCAACCTCGCGCTCGCCGTCGTGGACGAACAACACCGCTTCGGCGTCGTGCAGCGCGCCGCCCTGCGCGCCAAGGGGCCCGGCGGAGGCATCGAACCCCACTTGCTGGTGATGTCCGCCACGCCCATACCGCGCACGCTCGCCCTCACCCTCTACGGCGACCTGGACGTCTCCACTATCCGCGAACTCCCGCCCGGCAGGCCGCCCGTCCGGACGCATATCGTGCAGCCCGAGCGCCGCGAGGACGCCGAGGGCTTCCTCGTTGCGCAGGCGCGCGAGGG
>JAGWBE010000049.1:0-6037 GCA_021296055.1 Dehalococcoidia bacterium
CCCGAGGAGAAGTAGCTCGGGATACCGTTCTCCTTAGTCACCTTCTCGGCAAAGCCTTCTTGCAACAGCTGTTCGCTCAGCGGAACAAAGAACCGCAGCTGCTTCGCTTTCCATGGCGATGTGTCTTTCTCTTGCTTTGTCCGTTTCGACCAGTCGTTCGGGAACGCCACCGGTCGGAACTCCGGAGCGGGGAGCGAATCGCCGATCTTGATGGCGCGCACCTCTACGCCCCAGAAGCCAATCTCCTCAGGTGTCCAGCAGTTGAGCCAGTCGATGGCCGCACGGTGCTCGTCCCTGAAGGAGGGCGTAACCCAGATGACGGCGCGCGCATCGTGTCCCGCCGCGTAGGTCAGGAGCTGGCCAAGGTGGGCGTGGTCAGTCCACTCCAATTGGTTCTCGATGGCGACCAATTGGTCGGTGTTACGGTCGCGGGCGAGGATGTCCAGAGAGAAGTCGCCGACCGCCGCCTCCGTTCGGAGGGTCTCCAAGTCCATCTTCAGCGCCTCGCCCAGCAAGTCGAGGTGCTTGGCGAGCCAGGGCGTGAAGTCGTTTGCCTCGTGCTCCCAGACCTTCCGCACGCTCACTTCCTCTATTCGTCCTAGTTCCGGCACTCTTCACTCCTTGCGTCGGTCATGGTAGCGCAGGCGCTCAGCCCAGCGCCTCGGTGGGGATGCGGCGGACGATGGCCGCGACGCGCGCCGCGTCGCCCGATGCGTGCGCCGCCGCCGCCCTGCTCGCCCGCGTCAGGAAGGCGCGGCGGTCGTCGAAGCACGCCGCCGCCTGCCGCAGCGCCGCCGCCAACACGTCGTCCGACGCGGGCTCTCGCCGCGCCGCCAGGAGGCCGACGAAGTCGAGCGATGCGGCGAATCGGCGCACTTCCTCCGGCGCGCAGAGGTAGGCGAAGGCGTGGATGCGCGGGGGCAGCGGCGGCAGGTAGTGGCGCAGCGCGCCCCCGTCGTCGAAGCCGACGGTGAGGAGTGTCGCGTCCGTGCGCAGCAGCCGCTCGATCTGCGGGTGCTCGCGGTATATCTCCTCCTCGCTGGCCGCCTCCGCCCCGCGCGCGATCACCCGGCGCGTGGGGTCGAGAGACGCGGTGGCTACGCCCGCCACCACGGCGTAGACGGCGCCCGGCGCGCTGCCCAGGCGGACGAGGGCGCCCATCGGCGGGGCGCCGTACAGGCGGTGGGTCTGGACGACGACACGGTCGATGGCGGCCTCCACCACCTCGCCGAAGCGGGAAGAGTCGGTAGCGGCGCCGTCAGGAATGCTCACGCGCGCATTGTGCGAGAGGGCGGGCGGCGGGGCAAGGGCGGGGGGTCCCGTTGCGCGGCCCGACATTCGCCCTCCGATTCCCCTCAGGGCGAACGGGAGCGGGCGTCCCCTATGTGCGTCGGGGGCTAGGCGCGGCGGAAGACTACGCCCAGTGTCCCGGGTCCCGTGTGCGCGCCTACCGCCGGGCCGACGGAGCTGACGATGGGCGGCGTGCCCGGCGTCAGGTCGGCCAGGTCGGCGGCAAGCGCCTGCGCTTCGTCCGGGACGGCGCCATGGAGCACGCCGACCTCCTCCAGGGGCGCCGCCGCGCGCGCGATCTCGATGAGACGCTCCACCGCCTTCCGGCGGGAGCGCACGCGGCCGTACTGGTGCAGTTCGCCATCGTTGATGTAGAGCACAGGCTTGATGTTCAGCACGCCGCCCACGAATCCCTGCGCCTTCCCGATACGCCCGCCCTTCACCAGATACTCGAGCGTGTCCACGAAGAAGAAGGCGCCCAGGCGCGCGCTCACTTCGCGCACGGTTTGGGCGACCTCCGCTTGGGGCGCGCCCTCCGCCGCCTTCCGCGCCGCCGCCAGCGCCGCCAGCCCCGTCCACAGCGACGCGCCGCCCGAGTCGATCACCTCAACGTCCACGCCCGCCATCTCCTTGCCTTGCAGAGCAGAGTTGAAAGTGCCTGACAGCTTGGCGGAGACGTGGAGGGAGACGATCTCGTGGCCCTCGCCGTGGAGGCGCTCGTAGACCTCGGCGAACTGGGCAGGGGTCGGCTGCGAGGTCTTGGGCGGCTGCGACGCGGAGGGCAGGCGTTGGAAGAAGGCGTCGGGCGTGATGTCCACCCCGTCCAGCAACTCCTGGCCATCGAAGATGATGATGGCGGGCACGACGATCAGGCCCATCTCGGCGGCCAGCTCGGGCGGCAGGTCTGCGGTGCTGTCGGTGACGATTTTGAGTGCCATGACTACTCCACGGAAACGAGATAGTGGTAGTGGGGCTGGCCGCCCTCGACCAGCTCCGCCTCGACGCCTGGCCAGCGCTGGGCGATGGCCTCCACGTCGCTTGCCGCGTCCTCCGCTGACCGGTCGGCGCCCCGATACAGCGTCACCAACGCGCCGTCCTCAACCTCCGCCCGCTCCAACAGCCCCGTCACCGCGCCGCTCACCGAGTCGAACGCGCCCACGAAGCGGTCGTCCAACAACGCGAGCGCCTGCCCTTCCTCGACGGGCGCGCCGTCGATGGAGGTGGAACGGACAGCGATGGTCACCTCGCCCGACCGCACGGCGGCCAGCGCCTCGCGCATCAAGGCTCCGTTGGTCTCCGCGTCCTGCGTGTGATCGACGGCGATTATGGCCGCCACGCCTTGCGGGATGCTGCGGGAAGGCACGACGACGCACGGCGTCTCCGCCAGCTCCGCCGCCTGGTTCGCCGCCATGACGATGTTGGGGTTGTTGGGCAGGATGGCGACGTGCTGAGCGTTGGCGCGCTTCACGGCGGCGGCCAACTCCGCGGCGCTGGGATTCATCGTCTGGCCGCCGCTCACCACTACCGCCGCGCCGTAGTCGTGGAAGATGCGCTCGAACGCCGCGCTCGGCGCCACCGCCACCACCGCGAAGTCCGCCGGTTCGGCGCAGTCGCCGTGCCCGTGGCGGATGACGAACTCCTCGTGCTGCGCGTCCATGTTCTGGATGTTGATCTGGGCAAGAGCGCCGTGCCGCACGCCTAGCGAAAGGAGCGGCCCCGGGTCTTCGGCGTGGCCGTGGACGCGCACCACGCGATCGTCGCCCACGACGACGGTCGAACCCGCCGCCGCCATCACCTGCTCTTGGATAGCGCCGGGGTTCAGCCCCTCTCCCTCGATGATGAACTGCGTGCAGTAGCCGTACATCTCATCTTCGGCGTGCTCGAGGAAGGTCTCGCTAACGACAGGGCCTCCCTCGCTCGCGCCGGGCGCGTCGATGGCCAGCGCGGGCGGCTTGCCCTCGATCTCGCCCAGCGCCCCGGCCAGGAAAGCGACCACGCCTTGCCCGCCAGCGTCCACCACGCCCGCCTCCGCCAGCACGGGGAGCTGCTCCGGCGTCTTGGCCAGCGCAACCTCGGCGGCCTCGTAGGCCGCGCGCAGCGCCTGCGCGGGGTTGGCGTGCGCCTGGGCGGAGCCCTCCGCGGCGGCGCGCATCACCGTGAGCATCGTGCCCTCGACCGGCTTGCCGACCGCCTGATAGCCCGCGTCCGCGGCGGACGCGAGCGAGCGCGCCAGCGCCTCGCCGTCGCACTCTTCGCAGTCCTCCAAGCCGGCCGCCGCGCCCTTCAGGAACTGCGACATGATGACTCCGCTGTTGCCGCGGGCGCCGTACAGCGCGGCGCGGGAGATGGCCTTGCTCACCGCCGCCACGCCGTCTTCGGCGCCCTCGGCGCCCGACACAGCGGCGCGCAGAGTGAGCACCATGTTGATGCCTGTGTCGCCGTCGGGCACGGGGAAGACATTGAGCGCATTGATGGCGTCCGCGTAGACCTCGACACAGCGCGCACCTGCCTCAAAGAGGGCGCGATAGGCTGCGCCGTCGAGCGCCTGTGCTGCGTGGGATGCCATCATAGCCGGTTGCCGCCGGGAGCCGATGCGTGTTAAGGTAGCGGAGCGCGCCCGGCAGCAGGGCGCATCTTAATGAGGCGGGCCGGGCGGCGTAAAGCGGCCTCCGCCTCACACTCCGAGGCTCCTGTATGGCGATGTGCGAACTCTGCGGCGTCCACCGCCGCGCCGGGAAGAACGTCAGCCACTCCAACCGGCACACCAATCGCTGGTTCTTTCCGAACATCCAGCGCGCCACGCTCACCATCCGCGGCAAACGCAAGCGCATGCACATCTGCACGCGCTGTCTCCGCACCTACCAGAACCGCCTCAAGATCGCCTAGCCCCCACGCCGCTTAAGCGACGCTTGCGCCGTCAATCGCCGCTCGCAGCGCGGCGATGCGCTCGGCTACGCTCTTCCCCTCGGCGTAGGCGGCGGCGCCCGCGACCAGCACGTCGCCCCCGTGCTGTACGAGTGACGCGGCGTTGTCCACGCGCAAGCCCCCGTCCACTTCCAACTCGGCTGCGCAGCCTCCATGGTCGATGAGGCTGCGCAGCTGCCGCACCTTGGGCAGCACGGATGGGATGAGCGATTGCCCTGCGTAGCCAGGGTTGACCGTCAGGCAGATAACGCGGTCGAGGTCGGGCAACGCCTTGACTAGCATCGCGGCGGGGGTCGCGGGATTGATGGCGACGCCCGCGCGTGCGCCAAGCTCCTTGATGAGGTGCACGGTGCGGCGGAGATGCGCCGCCGCCTCCCAATGCACGGTAATGATGTCGCCCCCGGCGCGCACGAGGTCGCCGACGAGGCGCTCCGGTTCGACGGTCATCACGTGCACGTCGAGCGGCAAGGAGGTGTGCGAGCGTATGGCGGCGACGACCGGCGGACCGATGGTGAGGTTCGGGACGAACCTCCCGTCCATCACGTCCACGTGGATGTAGTCGGCGCCCGCCGCCTCCGTCTCCCGCACCACCTCGCCCAGGCGCGAGAAGTCTGCGGCCAGGATCGACGGGGCGATCTTGACGCGACGGCTAGCCACTCGCCGCCTCCAACCGCCGCCTCGCGTCGGCCAGCGCCGCCGCGACACGCGACGGCGCCGTCCCGCCGTGCACGTCGCGGGTGGCGGCGCTGCGCTCGGCGGTCAACTCGAACACCCCCGCGTCGAAGGCGGGGTGATGCGCTCGATATTCGTCCAAGGGCAGCTGCGCGAGGGTAAGGTTGCGCTCTATCGCGAACTCCGTGAGCGCGCTGACGGCGGCGTGCGCCTCGCGGAACGGCGTGCCCTTGCCCACCAGGTAGTCCGCCAGGTCGGTGGCCAGCATGGCCGGGTCGGACGCCGCCTGCGCCATGCGCGCTTCGTTGACGCGCAGGGAGTCCACCATGCCATGGAAGGCTTCCAATGCGCCGAGCAGCGTGGCCATCGTGTCGAACAGCGGCTCCTTGTCCTCCTGGAGGTCGCGATTGTAGGCCATCGGCAGTCCCTTGAGCACGGTGAGCAGCGCGAAGAGGTTGCCGTAGACGCGCCCCGTCTTGCCGCGCGCCAACTCCGCAAAGTCGGGGTTGCGCTTCTGCGGCATCATGCTTGACCCCGTTACCCACTCCGCGCCCAGGGCGGCGAAGCCGAACTCTTGCGACGTCCACAGCACCACGTCTTCGGAGAGGCGCGAGAGATGCGTCATACACACGGCCGCCGCAGCCATCAGCTCGGCGAGGTAGTCTCGGTCGCTCACCGCGTCCATCGAGTTTGCGCTCACGCCGTCGAACTCGAGCTCCACGGCGACGGCGGTGCGGTCGATGGGATATGGCACGCCCGCCAACGCGCCGCTGCCCAGCGGCGACACGTTCACGCGGCGGCGGCAATCGGCCAGGCGCGCTGCGTCGCGCTCCAGCGCCTCGAAGTAGGCCAGCAGATGATGCGCGAAGAGCACCGGCTGTGCGCGCTGAAGGTGCGTATAGCCAGGCATGAGTACGTCCGCGTGAGCCTCGGCCTTGTCCAGCAGAGCGCGCTGAACGCCGCGTATCGCGCGCGCCGCCTCGTCTATGGCCGCGCGCGCGTACAGGCGCGTCGCCGTCGCCACCTGATCGTTGCGCGAGCGGGCCGTGTGCAGGCGCGCGGCGGGTTCGCCGATGGTCTCGGCGAGTCGCCGCTCGATGTTCATGTGCACGTCCTCGAACTCGTCGCGCCAGGGGAAGTCGCCCCGCTC
>JAGWBE010000049.1:6283-8857 GCA_021296055.1 Dehalococcoidia bacterium
CCGGCCAGCGCCTCCTCACGCTCAATGGGCGCATCGTAGGGGCGCTCGGGGCGCCCGGCGGCGGCCAGCACCTTGCCGAGCGCCTCCCGCAGCGCCGTCACGTCCTCGCCGTCCAGCAAACCAAGGAAGTGCTCCTGCACGCGCCTGCGGTGGTCGGGCGCGACGCGCTGAAACGCCGCCTCGCCCTCCGGGGTGAGCGCCGCGTAGGCGCCTCGCCGGTCCGTCGCGCACGGCTCGCGGCGAATCAGGCCCGCCTCCGCCATCCGATCGACCAAGCGAGTGAGTCCGCTGCGGCTGAGCATGATGTGTTCGGCCAAGGCCTGGAGGCGCAGGCGGCGCTCCGGCTCCAGGTGCAGTGCGGCCAGGATGTCGTACCACGTCAGCGGAAAGCCCGACTCTTCCATCATCCGCCGCTCCAGGTCGCCGAGCACGACCTTGTGCGCGAACAGGAAATCCTGCCAAGCCCTGCGCCGTTCCCGCTCGTCCGCAACCATCGCGCCGCTACGATAGCCGCTCCTCGCATGGGACTGCAATCGTGCCCGCCGGCGAGGGTATGACAAACGCCCGTTGCGGCGGCGCGCGGGCGTGTCCAAAATCGTGCCGCGCCATCCTTCCTGCCTTCTGGTAGAATCAACTAATCGTTGGATGGTGAAGACGCGAGGCAAAGCGTGTCTGAGAAGGATCAAGCGTTGGAACTGGCCCTAGGCCAGATTGAGCGCCAATTCGGTCGCGGTTCCATCATGCGGCTGGGCGAGGTCCAGCAGCAGATGCACGTGGAGGCCATTCCCACCGGCTCCATCTCCCTTGACCTCGCCCTGGGCATCGGGGGCATCCCCCGAGGCAGGGTGATCGAGATCTTCGGAGCGGAGTCGGCGGGGAAATCCACCCTGTGCCACCACATCATCGCCGAATGCCAACGGACCGGCGGAACGGCGGCCTACATCGACGCCGAGCATGCCTTGGACGCCGCGTACGCGGTCCGCTGCGGGGTGCAGACCGAGACGCTCCTCCTCTCTCAGCCCGACTCGGCTGAACAGGCGTTGGAGATCGTCGAGTACCTCGTGCGCAGCGGCGCGATGGACGTGGTGGTCATCGACAGCGTGGCCGCACTAGCGCCGCGCGCCGAGCTGGAAGGCGACATGGGCGACACGCACGTGGGCCTCCAAGCCCGCATCATGTCCCAGGCCCTCCGCAAGCTCACCGCCGCCGTCAACCACTCCCACACCTCCGTGGTGTTCGTCAATCAGCTGCGGGAGAAGGTGGGCGTGTTCTTCGGCAATCCCGAAGTGACGCCGGGCGGGCGCGCGCTGAAGTTCTACAGCTCGGTGCGGCTCGACCTGCGGCGAGTCGAGTCCATCAAGAACGGGAGCGACGTGGTCGGCTCCCGCGTCAAAGCGCGCGTGGTGAAGAACAAGGTCGCTCCGCCCTTCAAGCAGGTGGAGTTCGACATTATGTTCAACCAAGGTATCAGCAAGGCCGGCGACCTGCTCGACCTCGGCGTGGAGCAAGGCTTCCTCCGCAAGTCGGGCGCCAACTACTCCTACGGCGACCTCAAGCTGGGACAGGGGCGCGAGCGCTCCAAGGAGTTCCTCCGCGCCAACCCTGCCCTGATGGACGAGCTGGAACAAGAGATCCGCCTCGCCCACAAGGCCGCCCACTCCGACCCCGCGCCCGTGCAAGAGCACGACACGGAGCCGGAACCCGCGGCGGTCGTCTAGCGCCGCCGGACACGCGCCAAGCCTCGCCCTTCGCCGCCTCCGGTAGGAGACGGCGCTCCGTGCCGCTTCCCGCCGGACAACGCGGCGGCCCCCAAGGCCGCGCTCGAAAATCGGCCCCCGCGTCCGGTCTTCCACGAGGGAAGACGCGAGCACGCGGCAGGCGAAGGAGTAAGGGCATGGACGCATTGACCCTGGTCATAGCGACGGTCGGAGGAATCGTCATCGGCGCGGGCGGCGGCCTCCTCGTGCAGAGCCGCTTGGCCAACCGCGGCCTGCAAGCCGCGCGCAACGAGGCGGAGCGCATCACGAAGGAGGCGGACGGCGAAGCCAAGCGGCTGATCAACGACGCGCGCAACGAGGCGCGCGAGGCCCGGCGCGAGAGCGACGCCGCCCTGCGCGACCGCCGCCGCGAGGCCCAGCGCTTTGAGAACCGCCTCGCAGGCCTTGAGGAGGCGCTCGACAAGCGCCAAGAGGCTATGGAACAGCGCGAGCAGAACCTCGGCGACCGAGAACAGGAGATGGAGGAGCGCCTCTCCCAAGCGGACGAACTGATCGTCAAACGCTTGCGGCAGGTCGAGGAGGCCGCGGGGCTGACCGTCGCCGATGCGCGCGCCCAGATTATGGAGCAGGCGGAGGGCGAGATGAAGCACGACCTCGCCCGCCGCTACTACGAGTTGGAGCAGCAGATGCTCTCGGAGGCGGACGAGAAGGCCCGCAAGGCCATCGCCCTCTCCATCCAGCGCCTCGCCTCCGAGGTGGTCTCCGAGACCACCACCGCGCAGGTCGCGCTCCCCAACGACGAGATGAAGGGGCGCCTCATCGGGCGCGAGGGGCGCAACATCCGCGCCATCGAGGC
>JAGWBE010000049.1:8968-10168 GCA_021296055.1 Dehalococcoidia bacterium
AGGGTCCACCCCGCCCGCATCGAAGAGTCCGTGGCCAAGGCCAAGAACGAGGTCGAGGCCACCATCAAGCGCGCGGGCGAGCAGGCCGTCCTCGACGCCGGCGTGCGCGGCCTCCATCCCGAACTGGTGCACCTCGTCGGGCGCCTCAAGTTCCGCTACTCCTACGGCGAGAACGTGCTCCTCCACTCCGTCGAGGTCGCCCGCATCGCGGGCATGATCGCCGGAGAGGTGGGCGCCGACCCGCAGATCGCCAAGGCGGGCGGCCTCCTTCACGACATCGGCAAGGCGCTCACGCACGAAGTCGAAGGCTCCCACATCGAGATCGGCGACGAGGTCGCTCGCCGCTACAACCTCTCCGACGCGGTCAAGACCGCCATCGCCGAACACCACGAAGACGACCGCGGCTCCGCCGAGGCCTTCATCGTTGCGGCGGCGGACGCCATCAGCGCCGCCCGCCCCGGCGCGCGGCGCGACACCGTGGAGTTCTACCTCAAGCGCCTCGAGGCGCTCGAGGACGTGGCCAACTCCTTCGACGGCGTTCAGAAGTCCTACGCTATCCAGGCGGGGCGCGAGGTGCGCATCCTCGTCGAGCCGGAGTCGGTGGACGACGTGGGCGCCGCCAGCCTCGCACGCAACGTCGTCAAGAAGATTCAGGAGAACCTCGTCTACCCCGGCGAGATCAAGGTCACCGTCGTTCGCGAGACTCGCGCGACCGAGGTGGCCCACTGATGCGCGCCCTCCTCATCGGCGACATCATGGGCAAGCCCGGCCGCCGCGCCCTCGAGGCCGTCCTCCCTCAACTGCGGGAGGAGGAGGCGCTCGACCTGGTGATCGCCAACGGGGAGAACGCGGCGGGCGGCTACGGCCTCACCGCCGAGACCACCGACGCCATCCTCGACGCCGGCGTCGACATCATCACCTCCGGCAACCACATCTGGGACCAGCGCGAGGTCATCTCGCTGATGGAGAGCGAGCTGCCCATCCTGCGGCCCGCCAACTACCCCGCGGGCGCGCCGGGGCGCGGGATGCTCCGCATGGGAGACGCCGTCGTCATCAACCTCCAAGGGCGCGTCTTTATGCCGGAGGGGACAGACTCGCCTTGGACGGTCGTGGACGACCTGCTGGCGCAACTGGAGGACGACCCGCCCCGCTACGTGTTCGTGGACTTCCACACGGAGGCCACCTCGGAGCAGACGGCGA
>JAGWBE010000050.1 GCA_021296055.1 Dehalococcoidia bacterium
CCTCCAATGTCTCGATGGTCTCCTGCTGGTTGGTGATGGTGAAGTCGTCGTAGTCGGTGATGCGGTGGCGTAGGCGGAGGAGGGTTGCGACCTCGCGCTCGGCGGCGTCGAGCACGTCGGCGGAGCGGGCCTGGACGTTGATGGCGCCGATGGTGATCTCGCCCTGAGCGGCTCCCTCGCCTGAGAGGCGGTAATAGGCGGTGGTGATGGGGACGAACGCTTGCGTATCGGCAGTGCCGAACCCACCACCGCCCTGCTCGGCCAGCACGCCGACGACGGTGAATTCGCGGTCGTTAAGGCGGACAGTCGCGCCGACGGGGTCGCGGGCGCCGTAGAGGTCGGCGGCGACCTGCGAGCCGAGCACCACTACTTCGGAGCGGTTCAGCACGTGGGCGGGGGAGATGAACTGGCCCGTTCCCACCTCCGCGTTGCGGATGCGGGCGTAGGCGGCGGTTACGCCGAGCGCCTGGGCGTAGGAGACGTTGCTCTCCCAGACAAGTTCGGCGAAGGGGGCGGAGAGTTCGGGAGCGACGGCGGCGACGGACGGCGCGAACACCTCGTCCTCAAGGGCGTAGGCGTCGGCCAGGGTCAGGCTGCTCGTCCCGTCGAAGGTGGGCTGGGCGCGAACGAAGAGGAGGTTCGCGCCCAGGGAGGAGATGCGGCTGGTTACGCTCTCCTGCGCGCCTCTGCCGACGGCCATAAGCGAGATGACGGCGGCGACGCCGATGATGATGCCGAGCAGGGTGAGGCTCGCGCGCAGTTTGTTGGCGCCAAGCGAGCTCCAGGCGGTGGCGAGGATGGCGAGAGGCGTCACGAGAGGGCCGTCCGCTGCGCCACGGGTTCGTCCCCGACCAGCTGTCCGTCGCGGATGGTGAGCGCGCGCTTGGTGAAGGCTGCTACGTCCGGTTCGTGGGTGACGATGATCACGGTCATGCCTCGCTCGACGTTGAGGCGCTGGAGCGCCGCTATGATCTCGACGCTCGAGCGGCTGTCCAGGTTCCCCGTCGGCTCGTCCGCCAGCAGCAGAGTAGTGGATTGCTTGACCAGGGCGCGCGCGATGCCGACGCGCTGCTGCTCGCCGCCGGAGAGTTCGGGCGGGTGGTGGTTGGCGCGCTCGCGCAGGCCGACGGCGTCGAGCGCGGCGAGGGCGCGCTCCTTTGCGCCGCGCCCGCCGCCGCCGTAGAGGAGCGGGAGAGCGACGTTCGCAGCGGCGGTGAGCCGGGGCAGCAGGTTATAGGACTGGAAGACGAAGCCGATCGCTCCGTTGCGCAGCTCGGCCAAGCGGTCGTCGGAGGCGGCGCCGACATCCTCGCCGTCCAGCCGGTAGTCGCCCTCCGTGGGGGCGTCGAGGCAGCCCAGCAGGTTCATCAGCGTGGACTTGCCGGAGCCGGAGGGGCCCATAATGGCGGCCATCTCGCCCCGCTCGATGGAGAGGTCAACGCCGCGCAGCGCGTCCACCCGGATCGGGCCGAGCCGGTAGGTCTTGCTCACGCCTCGGAGCTCGATCAGCGCCATTGCTATTCGTCCTCGCCGGCGCCGATGGTTACGTTGAAGCGGCCCTCGCCGGAGGGCTGGACGCGGATGCCTCTGGGAATCTGGCCCAAGCCGCCCGGGCCGAGCGCTCCGAACCCCCCGCCGAATCCGCCGAATCCGAAGAAGCCGCCCGCCTCCGGCGTGGCCATCAGCACCTGCTCGCCCTCCTCCAGGCCGGAAGCGACAGCGACCCAGAAGTCGTCGCTGTCGCCCAGGGTTACAGACCGCTCCTCCACCGCGCCATCGGTTGCGACGCGGACGGTGGGTTGGAGGAAGGAGCCGCCGACCGCCGCCGTGGGGATGAGGAGCACGTCGAGCGTCTCGCTCACCACCACGCCGGCCGTGGCGCTGAGGCCCTCGTACAATTGCAGGCCGCCGGGCACGTCCACGCGCACGCTCACGGGGTAGGAGACCACGCCCTGCTGATTGAGCGCCCCCGTGCCGATGGAGTCGATGACGCCGGTGAGAGACTGCGCGGCGAGCGCTTCGAGGATGACGAACGTCTGCGCGCCCTCCGCGATGGAGAGGATGTCGATCTCATCGACAGCCCCCTCCACTTCCACGACGCTCGGGTCGACGATCTCCAACACGCGGCCCGTGGGGGCGAGAGCGTCTCCGCTCTCCACGGCTACCTGGTTCACGACGCCGGAGATGGAAGCCCTGAGCACCGCGCCTTCGAGGAGCGCCTCGCTGTCCTGTACTTCGAGGAGGGCCAAGGCCACGTCGGCTTGGGCGATGCCGACGGCGAGCGGGTCGGGGCCGGCTTCGGCGTCGGCGAGCGCCTCCCCCGCGGTTTCGAGGGCATTCTGAGCCTCGACGATGGCCTGGCCGGCGGTGAAGAGGGCGGACGCGGCTTTGGACTGCTCCGCCGCCAGCGCGTCCGCCGCTGCGCGGTAGGCGTCCCATGCGGCATCCATCTCGCTCTTGACGCAGCGGTCGTAGGAGGCGGGAGGCGCGTCTTCGCACGTGCCCACGATGGCCGCGGGGTAGAGGCGCGTCCACGACGCGACGGTCTGCTCGTTCCAGGGCGTGGCATCGGCATCGGGGGGGAGGGAGGAGGAATCAGCGTGGACGCCGGGCGTGGATTGGAACAGCGCGTCGAGGTCCACGCCCCAGGCGACCAGGAGGTCGTCCGGCGTGGCGCCCAGCTGGCCGTCAGTGAGCGTGACGCCGAGCCAGACGCGGTAGACGGCGGCGTAGCCCTCCTCCGCGTCGGCCAGCGCCTCCTCTGCGTTTGCAAGCGTGGTCGCCCACTGGGCTTTCTTGACGGCGAAGTCGTCCAGAGCGATATCGAGGTCGTCCAGCGCTGTCGCGTACGCCTTCTCCGCGTCGCCGATCTTGTCCTCCGTCTCCAGCAGGTCAGTCAGCGCTTCCTCCGCCTTTTGGAGGTCGGACTTGGCGACGGCGAGCCTGCGTTCGCGCTTGATGATTGAGGCGTCGTCAAGGTGAGCGATGACGTCGCCGGCGCTCACGCGGCCGCCCTCTTCGACGAGCACCGCGCCGACGACGCCCTCTCCCTCGAACGCCTGCCACTCGCGCTCAGGGAAGGCCGTCGCGCCGTTGATGGTCACTCGTTTCACGATGTCGCCGATGGAGGCGGTGACCAGCTGCTCGTCCGCTTGGGCCGCGCCACCGTCCGGTTCCCGCAGCGCCCCGACGCCGTAGTAGGCGCCGGCGACGGCGCCGCCGAACACGACGAGCGCCAGCAGGAATTGCGGGATGGTGAGCGGCCCGAAGACCTTTTTCAGACGTTGCATGGCCTACTCCTCGGCGGCGCGGGCGATGGGGAGCGTGAGGGTGAAGACGCTGCCCGCCCCCTCTTGGCTTTCGGCGGTGATGGTTCCCCCGTGGGCTTCGATCAGCTGCTTGGCGATGGTCAGACCCAGGCCGACGCCGCCCGTGGCGCGCGACCGCGACGGGTCGGCACGGTAGAAGCGGTCGAAGACGTAGGGCAGGTCGGCGGCGGGGACGCCGGCGCCAGTGTCGGCGACGCTCACCGCTATGGAGTCTACCCCGGCGCGGGCGGCAACGACGACGCTTCCGCCTTGCGGGGTATGGGTGAGGGCGTTCTCGAGCAGCGCGGCGGCGGCTTGGCCGACGCGGGCGGCGTCGATGGGGGCGGGGGGCAGGTCTTGGGGGAGGTCGGCGGAGAGCGCCACGCCTTTCGCTTCGGCGCGTGCGGCGAAGGCGTCGAGGGCGCGCCGCAGGACGGGCGCTAGCGGAGCGGGCTGCGGGTCGATGCGCAAGGCTCCGGCCTCGGCTTGGGCGACGAGGGCGAGGTCTTGGACGAGGCGGCCCAGGTTGGCGGTCTGGCCGAGCAGGCTGGCGATGGTGGCCTCGTCGGGCGGCAAGAGGCCGTCGCGCACCGCCTCCAGGTAGCCTTGGATGTTGGCGATGGGCGTGCGGAGTTCGTGGGCGACGTCGGCGACGAGGTTGCGGCGCTGCGTCTCCGCCCGCTCCAACTCTTGCGCCATAGCGTTGAAGGTATGGCCGAGCCGCGCCACTTCGTCCGTTCCCCGCACGGGCACGCGCTGTGAGAGGTCGCCCGCGCCGAGGCGCTGGGCTGCGGATTCGAGCGAGCGCAGAGGCGCCATAGTGCGCCTAGAGACGAAGGCGACGATGGCGATGCCGGCGACGCCGGCGGCCACGCCCACCCAGAGGAGCGAGGCGTTGATGGCGTTGGCGACGCGCGCCGCCCGCGGCTCGCTTGCAAAGACGGCAGGCGGGGGCGTTGGGCGCGGGACGGCGTTCAAGGCCGCCGCCGCCGCTTCCGTGTCGCCGAGGAGCGGGAATACGCGCGGCTGATCGCCGCCCGAGAGGCGAACTATGACGAGGTTCTTGTTCGCGGCGCCGTCGGTCACGTAGACGCTCCAGCCGAACATGAGGCCCGCCTCCTTTACGAAGCGCTCCATTTCGGCGAGACCGCGGAGTTGGCGCTCGCGCTCGGCGAGGAGGCGGAGGTTGGCGGCGCGCACCTCCTCCGTCTCGCGCTGGAAGCGCTCGGCCTCGTTGCCTGCGGCGATGCGGGTCGAGACGCTCACGCCGCCCAGGACGATGGCGAGCACGACGGCGAAGCCGAGCAGGAGGCGGAGTTCGAGGCGGTTGAGCCGCCTGAGCAGGCTACGCATCGCCCCAGCGGTAGCCGACCCCGTAGACGGTGTGGACGCGGCGGGCGCTCCCGGCGCGCTCCAACTTCTTGCGCAGGTTGGATACATGGACATCCACGGTTCGGTCGAAGCCGTCGTAGTCGTCGATGAAGGCGTGGCTAATGATTTCGTCGCGAGTGAAGACGCGCTCCGGGGAGCGCAGGAACATCGCCAGCAGGCGGAACTCCGTCGGCGTCAGGCTCAGCTGCTCATCTCCGACGCGCGCCGTGCGCTCGCGCACTTTCATGCGGACCTCCCGCCAGTGCAGTTCCGCCGGGCCGTGCGCCTCCCATGCATCCCGCGTCGTCCGCCGCAGCACCCCGCGCACCCGCGCCGCGAGCTCGCGCGGGCTGAAGGGCTTGGTCACATAGTCGTCCGCGCCGTACTCGAGGCCGGCGAGGCGGTCTTGCTCCTCCGCGCGCGCAGTGAGCATAACGACGGCGACATCCGATTCGGCGCGCAGCGCGCGGCAGACCTGCATCCCGTCCATGCCGGGCAGCATGAGGTCGAGGACGACCAGGTCGGGCGAGGATTCGCGGGCGAGGCGCAGCCCCTCGACGCCGTCGTGGGCGAGCAGCACCTTGTGGCCGTCGCGGGCCAGGTAGAGGCGGACGATCTCGGCGGCGTCGACGTCGTCCTCGACGATGACGACGGTGTGGGACATAGGGCGGCTCCCGAATGCGGCGGCTGTGCGCAGAAGTCATACCGCGCAATCGTGAAAGCAGTATGAAGGCGCGGGAGCGGCGGCGCGAGAGGCGCGATTAGCCCGCGTTTGCGGCGCCCTTGTACTCCAGCGCCAGGTCGGCCTCGCGCTCGACGCCTATGGAACGCCATTGGTCGACCTGGCCGCGGGCTTGGCGCTCGACCATCTTGCGCCACGCGGTGATAGAGGCGTCCGGCTTCATCAGGCGCTCCGCCTTCGTGTTCCGCGTCATCGAGTCGACCATCGAGCCGTCTTGGCTATTGAAGCGCCACTGCGCGAGCCAGCGATACCAGAGCCAGTAGCGCGCCTTGAAGGCGAGCACGAGGAGGGGGTTGCGCGTGTGGCGCGTGGCGGCCTGGAGGTAGAGGGTGTGCTCCTCGTCCACCGGGACGTGCCATTCGTAGCTCAGCGTGGGAGCGGCGATGTAGGTGGCGGGGCGGAAGATGCAGGGCAGGCGGGTGCTGCCGCGGCGCGCTCCCTCGGGGATGGTGGACAGCTCCATTCGGCGCGTCCG
>JAGWBE010000051.1:0-5880 GCA_021296055.1 Dehalococcoidia bacterium
GTCCCTCGCCGTCGGGCACGCGCACGCCTTGGCTGGAGAAGTGCAGCTCGCCGAGGCCGACGGCGCCCGCCGCCGCGCAGCGCTCCAATTCGGCGGCCGCGTCGGCGCCCCACGCGGGGTTGACGCTGCAGAAGGGCAGGATGCGTCCGGGGAAGCGGGCGGCGGATTCGAGGATGTAGTCATTCGACTCGCGCGCCAGGTCCGGGTTCGTCCAGCCGTAGCCCGCCGCGACCGCCGCGTCCACGCCCGCGGCGTTCATCGCCGCGATTAGGTCGTCGGCGGTGGCCATCTTCGCGCCGTCGCGTGCGAACAGCGCCGCCATCGTGCGGTCGCGGCGGCGCAGCTCGGTGAGGCGCGCTGGGAAGGAGGGTGGGAGGAGGTGGGTGTGAGCGTCGATGACCATAGGCGCTCGCGTGGGGCGGGGGCGCTAGTTCTCGCTGGGGGGCGCCGTCTCTTCGCCTTCGCTGTACTCGCGGCTGGAGAAGACGCCGATCTCGCGACCCTGGTGGACGTGGATGATGAGGTCGTCGCGGGTGAGGCCGACGGCGTCGAGCAACTCCGAGTCGAGGTCGTCGATGAGGTCTTGGATCTCGTCTTGGGTGAAGCGCTCCGACACGGTCAGCGTGCAGTGGATGAGGTTGCCGGCGAAGTGGACGTCGAAGCGGCCCTGAGGCTGGTCTTCCTCGAAGATGGTGTACACCTCGGAGTGGGGAGTGCGGCACTCGCGTTCGAATCGTAGGTCCATCCGCCTGCTCCTCCGCGCCTAGGCGCGCACCTGCCCGGAGCCTAGGGCGACCCACTTGTAGGAGGTGAGCTCGCGCAGCCCCATAGGCCCTCGGGCGTGCAGTTTGTTCGTGCTGATGGCCGCCTCCGCGCCGAGGCCCAGCTGGCCGCCGTCATTGAAGCGCGTGCTGGCGTTGACCAACACCACTGCGGCGTCCACCTCGTCAACGAAGCGCATCGCCGCGCCATAGTCCTCGGTTAGGATCGCCTCGGAGTGGCCGCTGCCGTAGCGCGCGACGTGCTCCAACGCCTCGTCCAACGAGTCCACTACGCGCACGGCCAGCACCAGGTCAAGGAACTCCATCCCGAAGTCCTCGCCGGAGGCGGCTTTGACCTGCTCCCCGCCGGACGGGCCTAGCAAGGCCAGGGCGCGCTGGTCGCAGCGCAGCTCGACGCCCGCAGGCAGGAGGCGCTCGGCGACGGCTCCGAGCACGGCGGGCGCGGCGGCGGCGTGGACGAGGAGGGTGTCAAGGGCGTTGCACTTGGCGGGCGCCTGCGTCTTGGCGTTGAACACGACCTCGCCCGCCATATGGGGGAGCGCCGAGGCATCGGCGTAGGCGTGGCAGACGCCGACGCCGCCGGTGATGGCGGGCATGGAGGCCTCCGCCGCGACGAAGCGCACCAGGCCCGCGCCGCCGCGCGGGATAAGCAGGTCGATGTACTCGTCCAGCTTGACCAGCTCATTCACCGCCGAGCGGTCAGTGGTCTCGATCATCTGCACGGCGCCGGGCGGGAGCGAGGTGTCGGCGAGCGTCTCTTGCATGAGGCGGCCGAGGGCGCGGTTGGTGTTGACTGCCTCCTTGCCGCCGCGCAGGACGACGGCGTTGCCCGACTTGACGCAGAGAGAAGCGATGTCGGTTGGGACTTCGGGGCGCGCCTCGAAGATTGCGCCGATGACGCCCAGGGGCGCGCGGCGGCGCTCGACGCGCAGGCCGTTGGGCAGCGTGCGCGCGTCGAAAGACTCGCCCACCGGGTCGGGCAGCGCCGCGACGCCGCGCACTCCGTCGGCCATAGCCGCCAGCGTCTCGGGGGTGAGCTCCAACCGCGCCAGCAGGGAGTGCTCCAGGCCCGCCGCGCGCCCCGCCTCCAGATCGAGCGCGTTGGCCTCCATCAAGGCGCGCGCGCTTCGTCCGAGGGCGTCGGCGATGGCGAGGAGCGCGTCGTTCTTGGCCTGGGTGGAGGCCCTGCGCAGTTCGCGCGAGGCGGCTTTGGCGGCCATAGCCTTCTCCCGCGCTTCGCTTCTGACGACGCGCATGGCTACAACACCACCATATTGTTGCGGTGGACGGCCTCGTCGCCGTAGTGGTGGCCCAGGCGCAGGGGGATTTCGCTCGAGCGCGCGCCGCTGATGGCGGCCAAGTCTTCATTGTCGTAAGAGACGATGCCGCAGGCCACGCGCTCGCCCGACTCGGACACTACGGCCACCACGTCGCCTCGGCGGAATGCGCCCTTGACCTTGCGGAGACCGGCCGGGAGGAGGCTGCCGTGGCGCTTGCGCAGCGCCGTCACCGCGCCTTCGTCCACGACCAACTCGCCGCCCGATTCGGCCAGGCCGCTCAATAGCCAGCGCTTGCGGCTCTCCATCGGCGAACCTCGAGCGGGGAAGAGGGTGCCCACGGAATCGCCGCGCGCCGCGCGCGTCACCACGTCGGGGACGCGGCCTCCCGCCATAACCACGCTTACGCCCGCAGCCGTAGCGCGCCGCGCCGCCAGCAGCTTGGACAGCATTCCGCCGCGTCCCGCGCCGTTGGGCGTCGGCTGCGCCAGGGCGAGCACGGCGTCGTCCACGGCGTCCACGCGCTCCACGAGGCGCGCGTTCGGGTCGCGGTGAGGGTCGGCGGTGAAGAGGCCGCCGCTGTCGGTGAGCATCAGCAGCAGGTCGGCGTCGATGAGGTTGGCGACGAGGGAGGAGAGGGTGTCGTTGTCGCCGAAGCGCTCTTGGCCAATCTCCGCCGTATCCACGACGTCGTTCTCGTTCACGATGGGGACGACTCCCGCGCTCAGCAGTCCCTCCAAGGTGTTGCGGACGTTGAGGTAGCCCTGGCGGTCTTCCACGTCGTGGTGGGTGAGGAGCGCCTGGCCGACGGCGGCGCCGTGGGCGGCGAACGCCTCTTGGTAGGCGTGCATCAGGAGACCCTGGCCGACGGCGGCCAGCACCTGGCGCTCCAGCACGCCGCGCTCCGGCGAGCGGGCGGCCAGCGCCTCGCGCCCTGCGGCGATGGCGCCGGAGGTTACGAGCACGGCCTGCGCGCCCGCCGCGCGCGCTTGGGAGGTCTGCGCCGCGAGGGAGGCGAGCATGGCGCGGTCGAGGCGCTCCGTGCGGCCGGTCAGGACGTTCGTACCCGCCTTCACGACGATGCGGCGGAAGGCCAACGCGCCGTTCTGTTGGGTGGTGTTCATTCGAGTACACGCTATAGCGTGCGTACGGCGATGAGGCCGCCGACGCGAGATTGATTATATCCCACGGACGGGCGGCGCCGTGGGGGCGGTTGGCAGGGCGCGGGGAGATAAGGCGCTTGACCGTGGAGCGGGGCACGGCGGATAATCGCCGCCCGGCGCCGCCCTTAAAGGCGCGCCCTGAGGACGCAGCGCATGCCCAACATCGCGTTCCACGACGGCGAGTACGTGCGGCTAGAAGACGCCAAGGTCGGCATCATGACGCACGCCTTGCACTACGGCACGGGCGCGTTCGAGGGCATCCGGGGCAACTGGAACGAGCGCGACGGGAAGATGTACATCTTCAAGCTGCGCGAGCACTACGAGCGGATGCTCGCAGGCGCCAAGCTGCTCTGGATCGACGTGCCGTACTCGCCGGAAGAACTATGCGAGATCACGGCGCAGGTGGTGGAGCGCAGCGGCTTCCGGTCGGACGTCTACATCAGGCCGATGGCGTTCAAGCGCGAGGAGAAGGTGGCGAACCTGAACCTGCGCTCCTTGGGCGACGGCTTCTTCTGCCTCGCCGTGCCGTTCGGCGACTACATCGAGTCGGACGGCGCGCTCAACTGCTGCGTGGCCTCTTACAGGCGCATCGACGACACGATGATTCCGGCGCGGTTCAAGCTCAACGGCCTCTACCTGAACTCCATCCTCGCCAAGACGGACGCTATGGCCTCCGGCTTCGACGAGGCCATCATGCTCAGCCAGGACGGCCACGTGTGCGAGGGGACGGGGGAGAACATCTTCCTGGTCTACGGCGACCGGATCGTTACGCCGACGCTGGAGAGCAACGTGTTGCCGGGCATCACGCGCGAGGTGGTCATGGAGCTGGCGCGGGAGGAGTTGGAGACGGAGGTGGAGGAGCGGCTCATCGACCGCAGCGAACTGTACGTGGCGGACGAGGTGTTTCTGACGGGCACCGCCGCGCACGTGCAGGGAGTGGGCACAGTCGATCACCGTCCCGTGGGCGGCGGCGGCACAGGGCCGCTCACCAAGCAGCTGCAAGACCTCTACTTCGGAATCGTCCGCGGCAACAACCCTAAGTACGCGCATATGTGCACCACTGTCGCTCCTCGGGTGACCGCCGGCTAGAGACACCAGGCGGCTGGTTGGACGCATGCTCAACGAGTTCGCCTTCGAGTATCTGCTGTTCGTCTTCCTCACCACGCTAGGCGCGGTGCAGTTCACGGCGGCGCGCGCCGGGCTCGGCGGCCTGCTGTTCCTGCGTCAGTGGCCTCGCTCGACGCAATACCTCGCCGCGACGCTGATCGTCGGCGCGTACCTCTGGTTCTTCTTCTTGAGCGGGCCGCGCAACGTGCCGGACACGGGCGACGGATTGGAGGGCAACACGCAGGCAGCGCTGTTCGCCATCGGCGCGGCGGCGGCGGTCGCGGTCACGTTCATCGTCTCGTCCGCCGTGAATCATGCATGGGGCGCGGCGGAAGAGGCGGCTGAGCCGGGGCAAGGGCCTCCGCCAGCGGGGCTTGGGAGGCTAAGCCGGGCGACCTTCGCGCGCGCCTTCGCCGCGAGGGTGCGCGGGCTGACGCGGGAGGGGAGGTGATGGACGCCCGCATCGTCGAGTGGCTGAACGCGGGGGTTGGGAGGTTCGGGCCGTGGGACGCCTTCATGGAGGCGGTGATGAGCGACTACCTGGCGCCCGTCACCGGCTCGCTCGTGCTGCTCGCGCTGTGGTTCTACGGCAACGGGGATCAGGAGCGCTACCGCAACCAGCTGGCGACGGTGATGGGCGCTATGAGCGTCGGGTTCGCCAACCTGGGCATCTTGTTGGTGAACAACCACTACTTCCGCCCGCGTCCCTTCGTAACCTTGGACGTGCAGCCGCTCTTCTATATGCCCACCGACTCATCCTTCCCGGCCAACACCGCCGGGGTGGGATTCGCGATAGCCACGGCGGTCTTCTTCCGCCATCGCAAGCTCGGCGCCGCGCTCTACGCGCTCGCCTTCCTCTGGTCGTTCGGGCGGGTGTACTCGGCGGTGCACTACCCGACCGACGTGTTGGCGGGCGCGGCGATGGGCGTCGCCGCGGCGCTGTTGAGCTGGGGGCTGGTGCGCGTGCTGGGGTTCATCCCGCGCTTGGTGCTGGGCGCGGCGCGGTCGTTCCATCTGGCGTAGGTCGGGTTAGGTTGCGAGGAGCCGCTCGACGACCTCGCGTTGATGCTCGAAGAGGGCGCGTATGCCGGCCTCGGCTAGGTCGAGCATCCGCCCCATCTCGGCGCGGCTGAAGGGGCGCTGCTCGCCCGTCCCTTGCACTTCCACGAGTTCGCCGCCTTCGGCCATCACCACATTGAAGTCCACCTCGGCGCGGAAGTCTTCCTCGTAGCACAGGTCGAGCAGCGCCTCGCCGCCCACGAGGCCGACGCTGGTGGCGGCGACGGGGGCGCGAAGGGGCACGCGGTGCAGCGCCTTGCGGCGCACGAGGCCGAGAAGCGCCTGGTAGAGGGCGACGTACGCGCCGGTTACGGCGAGGGTGCGGGTGCCGCCGTCGGCCTGGAGCACGTCGCAGTCGAGGGTTACGGTGCGCGCGCCCAGCTTGTCAAGTTCGGCGACGGAGCGCATCGATCGGCCGATGAGGCGCTGGATCTCGATGGTGCGCCCGCCGCCGCTGCCCCGGTCGCGCGCGGTGCGGGAGTGGGTGGAGCG
>JAGWBE010000051.1:6076-6777 GCA_021296055.1 Dehalococcoidia bacterium
GCGAGGAAGTCGGGGATGCGCGGAGTATATCGGGAGACGGCGGCGTTAAAGCAACGAGGCGGCCTTGTTGGCCGCCTTGCGCATTTGAACCGGGCGCTGGTTCCGTCTGTGGCCCCGTTTGGCGTATCTATGGGCGGAGCCTGCCCGTGCGGCGCTTCCGATTCAACATCAGTCTACCACATCCTGGGCGGCGCGGGTTTCGGGAGCGTTAACGTTCGGTTACGCCTCTGTGTCCGCCGCGCGGGTTACGCCGATGGTAAGCTCAGTGTCTTCGATGGCGTGGCGCTCCGCGTGGGCGCCGCCGGGGGGCGGCGCGGCGGCCACGCGCACGCTCAGCGTCTCTTGGCGCAGATAAGCGCCGTGCGCTTCCAAGATAGCCAGCGTCCCTGCGTCCGCGCCGTCCACGTAGGTAACGATGCGGTCGGCGATGTCGAACCCCGCGTCGCGGCGCATATTCTGGACGCGGTGGACGAGCTCGCGGGCGAAGCCCTCCGCTCGCAGCGCGTCCGTCAACTCCGTGTCCACCGCGACGGCGAGGCCGCCGCCCTCCTCCGATGCAACCGCCATGCCTGGCGGGTCTTCGACGCTCACCAGCAGTTCTTCGGCGCTGAGGGTGAGGCCGCCGATGGTCGCCGCGCCCCCGTCGCGCAGCTGAGCGGCGATTGCCTGCGGGTCGGCGGCGGCGAGGGCGGCGCGGAGGG
>JAGWBE010000051.1:6949-7829 GCA_021296055.1 Dehalococcoidia bacterium
CGGAGGCCCGCCTTGGAGCGCGCCGCCCTGCCCAGGCTGGCGATGCGCATGGCGAGCCTGACCGCGCGCGCCAAGCGCTCGTCCACCAACGCCGTGTCCGCCTCGGGCCAGTCGGAGAGGTGGACGCTGGATTCGGCGTCATCGGGCGCGAGGTTGGCGTACATCTCATCGGCGGCGAAGGGGATGAGGGGGGCGGCGAGTTTGGCAAGGGTGAGGAGCGCGGAGTAGAGGGCGGCGTAGGCCCATGCTTTGTCGTCGTCGTTCTCGCTCTTCCAGAAGCGGCGGCGCGAGCGGCGGACGTACCAGTTGGAGAGGAGATCTACGAACTCCTCGATGCGCCGCCCGGCGCTCGTGGGATCGTAGGCGTCCATCAGCGCGGTGACGTCGGCGACGAGGGTGTTGAGCTCGGAGACGATCCAGCGGTCGAGCTCGTTGGGGGGCGGCTCGCTCAGGGCGGGGCCGCCGATAGCGCCTTTCCAACGGGCGGCGTGCTCTTCGGGACGAAAGCCGTCGATCCGGGCGTAGGTTACGAAGAAGGAGTAGACGTTCCACAGCGTGAGCATGAAGCGCCGCAGCGCCTCCTGCACAAGCGCCGACGAGAAGCGCCGCTCCGCGCCCGCCGGCGCCGCCGTGAAGAGGTACCAGCGCAGCGCGTCCGCGCCGTGCTGGCGCATCACGTCCCACGGATCGACGACGTTGCCGCGCGACTTGGCCATCTTCTCGCCCTTCTCGTCGAGGATGAGGCCGAGGCAGATGACGTTCTTGTAGGAGGGACGGCCGTCGATGAGCGTCGAGAGGGCAAGGAGGCTGTAGAACCAGCCGCGCGTCTGGTCGACCGCCTCGACGATGTAGTCCGCCGGGTAATAGGGGCTTGCGCGCA
>JAGWBE010000052.1:0-1332 GCA_021296055.1 Dehalococcoidia bacterium
GTTCGCGGCGCTCTTCCTGCAAGGCTGGCGCTGGGACGTGCTGCCTTCCTACCTGTGGTTCCTGCTCAAGGTGGGCGGCTTCGCCATCGCCGCCACGTGGATTCGGGCGACGCTGCCGCGCCTGCGCCCCGACCAGATACTGGCGTTCGCGTGGAAGTTCCTCTTCCCGGTGAGCATGGTGAACGTCGCGGCGTTGAGCGTGCAGCGGCTGTGGCTCGGAGGCGCCGACGGAACGCTCACCTCGTCCGACCTGTGGCTGATGGCGGCGATCAACTGGCCGCTGGCGATAGTGAGCGTCGCGGTAATGGGGCGCGTGGCGCGCCTCCGCGAGCAAGCGCCGCGCGTCGCGGCGATGGAGGCGCGCTGATGCTGGGACTCGGCATGGCGAAGGGGTTCCGAGTGACGCTGCGCAACTTCCTGCGCAAGCCGTTCACGGTGCAGTATCCGGAGGAGCGCGCGCAGCAGCATCCGCGCTTCCGCGGCCAGGAGTTCACCTGGTACGAAGAGCGATGCACGGGTTGCGCGTCGTGCGCTAAGTACTGCCCGCTGGGAATCATCCGCATCGTTACGGGGCCGGACGGGGGGAATGAGCAGGAGGGCGGGAGCTACTCGATCGACGTGTTCGACATCGACCAGGCGCGCTGTATGTACTGCGGGCTATGCGTGGAGGCCTGCCCCTACGATGCGCTGCATATGGGGACAAGCTTCGAGGCGGCGCAGGAGCGGCGCGAGGACCTGGTGATAACGGTGGACGACCTGAAGGCGCGGGAGAAGCGCCCCAGCGCATGGTTCCGCCCGCAGTTGGCCAAGGAGCAGTTCGACCCCTACGCCGAGGCGAACGCCGATTGGAAGCGCGTGGGCCGCGAGCCCTACTTCTGGCATCCGAACCGCCCTGAGTGGCAGCCGGAGGAGCAGGCGCAGCAAGCCTCGGCGGACGGCGGCTACGAGGGCTAGCGGGGTGGGGAACGCCTTCCAAGAGGCCGTGTTCTGGGCATTGGCCGTCGTGACGGTGGGTGGCGCGCTCCTCGTGGTCACGCAGCGGGACATGTTGCGGGCGGCTCTGGCGCTCATCGTCTCCTTCCTGGGCGCCGCCGGCCTGTACGCGCAGATGAACGCAGCGTTCGTGGCGGCGGCGCAGGTGCTCATCTACGGGGGCGCAGTGTCGGTGCTGGTGATATTCGCGGTGATGATGACGCGAGACGTCCCGGCCGCGAACCGGAGCTCGTCGGCGCAACCGGCGGCGCTGGCGGCGGTGGCGCTCCTCTTCATGGGGCTGGTTTGGGCGATTGCGCAGGCGGAGTGGACGTTGCTGCCGGAGACGCTGCCGGGGCC
>JAGWBE010000052.1:1465-6798 GCA_021296055.1 Dehalococcoidia bacterium
GAGCGCTACCTCATCATCTCGGCGCTGCTGTTCGCCATCGGGTTGTACGGCACGCTGTCGCGCCGCCACGTCGTCGCAGTGCTCATCTCCATCGAGTTGATGCTGAACGGTGTGAACGTGGCGCTCATCGCCTTTTCGCGCTACACCGTCCCCGCCGCGATGCGGCTGGGCGGCGCGGGGGAAGCGGCGGGAGCGTTGACGGGGCAGGCGTTCGCGCTGTTCGTCATCGTCGTGGCGGCGGCGGAGGCGGCGCTGGGCCTGGCGCTGGTGATCGCGCTCTTCCGCAGCCGGGGGACGGCGGACATCACGGAGGTCAGCCTGATGCGGCGCTAGCCGCGGGCGCGCTATGTGGGTCGAATACAGACGTACGCAAACGCTGATGGCCGCCGAGACGTGGCAGGAGATCCTTGAAGGCGAGGGGCTGCCGGTGCGGCTACTGCCGGTGGACGGGCTGGAAGCCTACGGGGAGTCGGCGGCGTTCCGGGTGATGGTTCCGCGCGGGCGCGAGCACGTGGCCGACGAGATCCTGAGGAAGTTGTAGATGATCGGCGAGGCGGCGGCATGGCTCATCGTCTTCCTGCCCATCGCGGCGTTTGCGCTCATCGCTCTGGCGCGTCCGTTCGCCGGCGGCGGCGCGCGAGTGAGCGGCTATGCCGCCATCGCCGCCATCGGCGCGGCGTTCGCGCTAAGCATCTGGGCGCTGCGCTCCACCCTGGGGCACGAGGAGGCCGTCGGCTTCGCTTCGCACTCGTGGTTCGTAGTGGGCGACCCTGGCGCGGGGCGCGGCTTTGAGATGACGGTCGGCTTCCTGCTCGACCCGCTGACAGGGATCATGCTGGTGGTGGTTACAGGGGTGAGCCTGCTGGTGCAGGTCTACTCGCAGGCGTACCTGAAGGGCGACGCCTCCTACTCGCGCTACTTCGCGTACATGGCGCTGTTCACCGGGTCGATGCTGGGGCTGGTTACGGCGCGGAATCTGATCCAGCTGTTCGTGTTCTGGGAATTAGTGGGGCTGTCGTCCTACCTGCTCATCGGGTTCTGGCACGGACGCCCCGCGGCGGCGGACGCGGCGAAGAAGGCGTTCATCGTTACGCGCGTAGGAGACTTCGGGTTCCTGCTGGCGCTGCTCTACCTGTTCGCGCAGGGGCCGGCGTTCGCCGCCCAGGGGCTGAATCCGTTCGAGATACCAGACCTGATGGCCTTCGCGCCGTCGCTGGCCGGGAGCGTGGCGGCGTGGCTGGCGCTGGGGCTGTTCGCCGGGGCGGTGGGCAAGTCGGCGCAATTCCCGCTGCACACGTGGCTGCCCGACGCGATGGAGGGTCCGACGCCGGTGTCGTCGCTGATTCACGCGGCGACCATGGTGGCGGCGGGAGTGTTCCTAGTGGCCCGCGCGTTCCCGCTGTTCGAGGCCGGCGGCGGGGCGGCGCTGAACACCGTGGCGCTCATCGGAGGCGTTACGGCGCTTATGGCGGCGAGCATGGCGCTGGTCGCCAACGATATCAAACGCGTGTTGGCCTACTCCACTATCAGCCAGCTAGGGTTCATGTTCGTCGCGCTCGGGGCGGGGCTGCCCGCAGTGGCGATGTTCCATCTATTCACGCACGCTTTCTTCAAATGCCTGCTCTTCCTGAGCGCGGGGTCGGTTCACCACGCGGCGCACACCTTCGACATGCGCTACATGGGCGGACTGCGCAAGGCGATGCCGTGGACGTACGCGGCGGCGCTCATCGGCGCGCTGAGCCTCGCCGGGGTGTTCCCGCTGGCCGGATTCTGGTCGAAGGACGAGGTGCTGGCGGGCGCGTGGGCAGGCGGCTACGCGGCGAGCCTGGGCGTGGCGCAGGCCGTGTTCTGGATGTGCGTAGCGGCGTCGGCTATGACGGCGTTCTACGCCTTCCGCATGATCTACATGACCTTCCACGGCGAGTTCCGGGGCGGCATCGACGCCGTGCCCGCCGCGGAGAAGCAGCCCTACGAGGAGGGCGAGCACGTCCACCTGCACGAATCGCCGTGGGTGATGCTGCTCCCGATGCTGCTCCTGGCCGCCGCGGCCATCGGCGCAGGCTACCTGGGCAACGCGACGACGGACGTGCTGGGCATTCCGGCGCACTGGTTCGCGGCGACGCTGCACCACAAGGCGGGGGACGTGCATATCGGCGTCGCCGTCCTATCGTCGGTCGTGGCCGCTGGCGGAATCGGCTTGGCGACGCTGATGTACGTACGAGGCGTCTCGTTCCCCGCGCCCGTGGAGGCGGCGCTGCGCCCGTTGGGCGCGCTGCTGCGCAACCGCTACTACCTCGATCACCTGTACGAGGGGCTGCTGGTGCGGCGGATCGCCTACCGCGGCATATTCCTCGCCGCCGACTGGTGGGACCGGCGCGTCGTGGACGGCGCGGCTGATCTGACGGCGTGGCTGGGGCGAAATACGGGGCGCGCGCTGGCGCAGCTGCAAACCGGGCAGGCGCAGGCCTACGGCATCGCGGCGGCGCTGGGCGCGGCGGCGTTCATCCTCGCCTACGCGGTGGTTCGGTGATGCTGAGCGTCGTTGTCTTCCTGCCCGCCGCCGGAGCGCTGCTCGTGGCGCTCGCCGCGCGCAGCGCGGGCGCGGCGCGGTTGATCGCGCTGGCGGCGGTGTTGGCGGAGCTGGGGCTGACGATAGCGCTGTTCGCCATGTTCGACCGGGGAGCGGAGGGCTACCAGTTCGTGGAGCGCGCCGAGTGGGTTCCGGCATTGGGGATGCAGTACCTGCTGGGGATGGACGGCGTGAGCGCGCCGTTGGTGTTGCTGAACGGGATATTGGGCGTGGCGGCGGTGCTGGTGTCGTGGCGCGTCGAAACGCGCGCGCGGGCGTACTTCGCCTGGCTGCTGATCCTGCAAACGGCGGTGATGGGCGTCTTCCTGTCGCTCGACCTGGTGCTCTTCTTCATCTTCTGGGAGGTGGAGCTGGCCCCGATGTACTTCCTGATCTCCATCTGGGGGACGGGGCGGCGCGAATACTCGGCGATGAAGTTCCTCATCTACACGTTCCTCGGCTCGGCGTTTATGTTCGCGGCCATCATCGCGCTCTACCTGTCCTTCCCCGGCGCGGAGCGCACCTTCGACATGACCGTGCTCGCCGAACGCGACCTGACCGGGCTGCTGCTGCCCGCGGGGTTGGTGTTCTCCGGGTTCCTCGTCGCGTTCGCGGTGAAGCTGCCCATCTTCCCGCTGCACACGTGGCTGCCCGACGCGCACACGGACGCGCCGACGGCGGTGAGCGTGATGCTCGCGGGCGTGCTGTTGAAGATGGGCGGGTATGGGCTGATCCGCATCAACGCCGGCCTCTTTCCCGACGAACTGCGCGCCGCCGCGCCGCTGCTGGCCGCGCTCGCCGTGGTCAACGTGCTCTACGGCGCGTTCATCGTGATGCGCCAGAGCGACCTGAAGCGGCTGGTGGCGTACTCCAGCGTGAGCCATATGGGATTCGTCGTGCTCGGGTTGTCGTCGCTGGGGGCGACGGGGGCGAGCCTGACGGGGGTGGGGTTGAGCGGCGCGGCGATGCAGTTGTTCACGCACGGAGTGATCACCGGCTTGCTGTTCGTGGTGGTGGGGCTTATCTACGAGCGGGCGCACACGCGGCACATCCCCGACCTGGGCGGCCTGATGGGGCGGATGCCGCTGATTGGGGCAGCGTTCGTGCTGGCGGGCCTCGCGTCGCTGGGACTGCCGTCTACGGGCGGGTTCGTGGCGGAGTTGTTGGTGTTCCTAGGAACGTTCAGCGTGTACCCGTGGGCGACGGGATTGGCCGCCTTTGGCGTGGTGCTGGCGGCGGGGTACATCCTGTGGACGGCGCAGCGGACGCTGTTCGGGCCGCAGCGGCCGCGCTGGGACGCGATCGAGGACGCGACCCTGGTCGACGTGGGCGCGATGGCCGTGCTGCTCGTCCCTATCTTCGTCGTGGGACTGTACCCGCGCTTGCTGACGGACGTGTTCGAGGCGGGGCTAGGCCCCATCACGGCGAGGTTCTAGCGTGGGGCTGACCGGACGCGACCTCTACCTGATCTCGCCGGAGCTGGCGCTGGCGGCGCTAGCGCTCGCCGTCGTGCTGCTCGACGTGGTCGTGCGGCGGCGAGGAGTGGTCTCGGCGCTGGCGGTGGTTGGGCTTGCGGCGCCCTTCGCGTTGAGCGTCGCGCTGTGGGGCGAGGCGCACGCGGCGGAGAGCGGCGCGTTGTCGGCGTTCAACGGCGCGCTAGTGGTGGACAAGTTCGCCCTCTTCTTCAAGTTCCTCATCGTGGGGACCCTGGCGTTGGTGCTGCTGGCTTCGCGCGGCGCGCTGTCGCGCTACCGGCGCGAGACGGAGTTCATCGGCCTCGTGATGCTGTCGTCGACGGGACTGATGCTGCTCGGCGCCGCCGCCGACCTGCTGACGCTCTACGTAGCGCTAGAGCTCGCCTCGCTGCCCGTGGCGGCGTTGGCGGCGTTCGCCACCGGGCGAGACCGCTCCATCGAGGCAGGGCTGAAGTACCTGGTGCTGTCGGCCATCGCGTCGGCGCTGCTGCTGATGGGCTTCGCGTACCTGTACGGCGCGTCCGGCACGGTGCGCGTGCTGTCGCCCGACGGGGCGGCGCCGACCATCGCGCAGATGCTGGCGGGCGGCGCGAGCGCGGAGATTCCGTTCGGCGGCTACGCGTTGCTGGTGGGCGTGCTGCTCACCATCGCAGGCTTCGGATTCAAGCTGTCGATGGTCCCGTTCCAGATGTGGACGCCCGACGTGTACGAAGGGGCGCCGACGCCGGTGGGCGCGTTCCTGTCCGTGGCGAGCAAGGCGGCGGGCTTCGCCGTGCTCCTGCGCGTGCTCTACACGGCGCTCGGCGCGGAGGCGATGAGCGCCGACTGGACGCTGCTGCTGGCCGTGCTGGCCGTGGTCACGATGAGCGTCGGCAACATGGTGGCCATCGCCCAGGCCAACGTGAAGCGCCTGCTCGGCTACAGCGCCATCGCCCAGGCGGGCTACGTGCTGATCGGCGTTGCGGCGTTCGCGTCGCGCAGCCAGGACGACGGCGGCGCGTCGCTGGGCGCGGGCAGCGTCCTCTTCTACCTGGCGGGCTACGCGGCGATGAACCTCGCCGCCTTCTTCGTCGTCATCATCGTTACGGAGTGGACGGGCGACGAGCGCATAGAAGGCCTGGCTGGGCTGGGGCGGCGCGCGCCGTGGTTGGCGGGCGTTTTGGCGTTCGCCCTGCTCTCGCTGACCGGCATACCGCCGACGGCGGGCTTCATGGGCAAGCTGTTCCTCTTCCAGGCCGCCATCAACGCCGACCTCGCGTGGCTGGCCGTCGCCGGCGCGGTGAACAGCG
>JAGWBE010000007.1:0-32986 GCA_021296055.1 Dehalococcoidia bacterium
CGATATACCGGCGGCGTTGGGCAACCTCCCCGAGCTTGAACGGCTGGTCCTCTCCTTCAACGAGTTGACCGGCGAAATACCGGCGGAGTTGGGCAGCCTCTCCGACCTTGAAAGGCTGTCCCTTCGCATAAACGAATTGAACGGCGAGATCCCGCCGACGTTGGGCAACCTCTCCAATCTTGAGACACTGGATCTCAGCAGCAACGACCTGACGGGAGAGATACCGGCGGCATTGAGCAACCTCTCCAACCTTGAATAGCTATGGCTCGGAGGCAACGAGTTGACCGGAGAGATACCGGCGGCGCTGGGCAACCTCTCCGACCTTGAAGGGCTATGGCTCGGAGGCAACGAGTTGAACGGAGTCATACCGGACGCGTTGCCTTGAAGCGCTCCACCTCATTGACAACCAGCTGATTGGATGCGTGCCCGCCGGATTGCGGAGCGTGCCGAGCAACGACTTCGCCCGGCTCGGCCTGCCCTTCTGCGAGGACGGCGGGTAGGCGGCGCGGCATGGCCATTGGCCCGTTCGCTCTGAGGGGACTCGAAGGGCGAACGGAAGGAGGCGGGCGCCGAGGCATCGCCGACTCCTCCTATGCTGCCCGGCGCGCCGGCACAGCGGGGCGCCCCGCTAGTGCGTGAGGAAGTCGAGGACGAGGCGGTTGAACTCGTCGCGGTGCTCGTACTGGACGAAGTGGCCCGCGCCGCGCCAGATGTGGACGCGCAGGTTGGGGATCTCGCCCATCGCGCGCAGCACGCCCTCCACCGGCACCATCCAGTCCTGCCCGCCCCATAGCAGGAGCGTCTCCGTCTTCAGGTTGGCCGCCTCGCGCTGCACGTTGCTCATATTGGCGCTGCCGCCGAAGCGGGCGGCGGCTTCGAGGTGGCCGGAGATGGTCGCGGCGGCGAAACGGCGGTCGACCAGCTCCTTGCTGCGCAGCGCCGGATTGGGGATGAAGTAGTCCATCATCCGCTGCATGCGCTCGTAGGTGGGCTCTTCGCGGAACTCCATCAGCGTCTTGATGCCCTCGGCAGGAGTGGGCGAGAGCATGAGCGGCATACCGGTGGAGGCGTAGGTGGCTTGCAGCACGAGCTTGCCGATGCGCTCGGGGTAGTCGAGGCCGAAGCGGACGCCGAAGGGGCCGCTGAAGGAGGAGCAGTAGAGGTGCGTGGTCTCGATGCCTAGGTGGTCGAGCAGGCCGCGCATCAGTCTGGCGAGGAAGCCGTCCACCGTTTTGCCCTCGGGCAGCGTTGCGCTCTTGTCGGAGCCGCCGTAGCCGGGCAGGTCGACCAGCAGCATGCGGAAGTGCTTGGAGAGCTCGGGGACGTTGAAGCGCGTGTTGTCCCACGCGTTGGCGCCGGGGCCGCCGCCGTGGAAGGTCATGAGCGCGGGGCCGGCGCCGACGTCGTTGTAGTGCAGTTCCACGCCGTCGATGGTTGCGTAGCGGTCGGAGTCTGCCTTGTCGAGGGTCATGCGGCCTCTCCTGCGGGCGGGGTTAGTCGGTGAGGAAGCGGATGACGAGACGGTTCCACTCGTCGGCGCGCTCGTACTGCGGCCAGTGTCCGCAGCCCGCGCCGAACAGGTGGAGGCGCGCGTTCGGCATCTCCCACATGGCGGCGAGGGCGCGGTCCATTGGCACGTCGCGGTCGGCGGCGCCCCAGATGATGAGGGTGGGCGCGGCGACGCGGTTGATGAAGTTGAGCAGTCCCTCCATCGGGCCCGATATGTTCCCGCGCGCCTCCTGGTAGCCGGGCGCGTGGGCGGCGGCGTAGCGCAGTTCGATCGCCTCCTCGCGCAACTCGGGGCGCGATATCTGGATCTCCATCACCTCGCGCAGACGCTCCATCGTAGGGTCGCGTCCGAAGGCGGCGGTGTAGGCGGCGCCCTCCACGGGCATGGGATTGAAGAGACTCTTGCCGAGGCCCGTGGGCGCGTCGATGACGATGCGGCCGACGCGCTCGGGGTGAAGCGCGGCGAGTTTGAGCACCGGCCCCGCGCCGGGCGAGCCGCCGTAGAAGTGGGCGCGCTCGATGCCGAGGGCGTCGAGGAAGTCGCGCAGCACGCGGGCGTAGAAGTCGAGGCGCGGCTCGCTGCTCTTCACCTGCTTGTCGGAGTCGCCCTGCGGCGGCAGGTTGAGGAGCATGGTGCGGAAGCGTTGGGAGAGGGCGTGGAGGTTGCGGCGGTTCTGTCCCCAGGCGGTCGCGCCGAAGGCGGTAGCGGCGACGCAGACCAGCGGCGACCCCTCTCCCGCTTCGTGGTAATGGACGCGGACGCCGTTGGCGTCGGCGTAGCGGCTGGTGTTCTCGGCGGTGAGCGCCATCGCCATTGCGTCGCTCTCCTCTCTTTCCGTCGCTCCCGCGAAAAGAGACTTTCGCGTAACTACTCTGTCCCCCCTCCCCTCACCCCCAAGAAACAACCCCCCCCTTTTGTGAGGGATACCCCCGCCCCCAGCCGAGGGGCGGCTAGCCCCTCGGCACTCCCTGCTTGAAGAGGCGCCCGTTTACGCAGAGGTCTCCGAAAGCGGGAACCGCGCCTCGATTCGGCTGCGGCTAGTCGTTGGCGATGAAGTCCATGATGAGGCGGTTGAACTCGTCCGACTTCTCGTACTGCACCCAGTGGCCGCACTCGGGGAAGACGTGCACCTGCGCGTCGGGGATGCGCCAGAGCATATTCAGTGCGAAGTCGAGGGGCGAGAAGCGGTCGTCGCGCCCCCAGATGATGAGCGTCTTGGCTTGCACCTTGTGCAGTTCGGAGGTGAAGTCCGGGGTGACGCGGTTGGTGGAGTTGCGGCGCGCCTCGATGTGCTGCGGGCGGCTCAGGCCTGCGTTGTGGCGCATATCAATCAGCTCGTCCGTCTTGAACTTCTCGTCGTAGACGAACAGGTCGACGATCTTGGCCATCTGCTCGCGGGAGGGGTTGTCCCACCACGCGTTCAGCGCCTTGATGCCCTCGAGCGGACGGGGCATGAAGTAGGAGGGGCCGCTGCCCGCGGGACCCATCACGATGAGCTTGCCGACGCGCTCCGGGTACTCGATGGCGAAGCGCAGGGAGGTTGCGCCGCCGAAGGAGTTGCCGATGAAGTGCGCTTTGTCGATGCCTAGCTCGTCGAACATCGCCTTGATGGCGACGGCGTTGTAGCGGGTGGCGTCGCCGTCGATGACGACGGGGTCGGACTTGCCGTACTGGGGCATGTCCAACAGCATCGTGCGGTAGGTCTCGGAGAACGCGCCGATGTTAGTGCGGAAGTTGCTCCAGCCGGAGGCGCCGGGGCCGCCGCCGTGAATCATGACGACCGCCTCGCCGGAGCCGGCCTCGTTGTAGTGGAGGCGGATGTCCCCGGCCTGGACGTACCTGCTGGTGCTCTCTTCGGTGAGGGTCTGTGTCGCCATAGTCGCGCCTCTCTGATTCTTCGGTATTTCGCGGGGGCTAGCCGAGGAATTCGAGCAGCAGGCGGTTGAAGCCGTCGGCGTGCTCGTACTGCGCCCAGTGGCCGCAGCGGGGGAAGACGTGCAGCCGTGCGTTGGGTATGTGCCACATAAACTTCAGCGCGTGGTCGAGGGGGACGAACAGGTCGTCCCGCCCCCACACCACCAGGGAGGGCGCCTTGATCTTGCCGAGCTCCATCGTGAGGTCGGGCAGCATGGGGTTGGAGCGGCGCTGGCCGTCGATGTGCTCGGGGTGTTCCAGCAGGCCCGCCACCCGCTGCTCCAGCAGTTCCTCGGTTACGAAGGAGGAGTCGTAGACGAAGAGGTCGATCATCTCGCGGAAAGACTCTTTGGTCTGCTTTACGTACACGTCGCGCAGCGCCTTGATGCCCTCCATCGGCAGCGGATTGAAAAGGCTCTTGCCGCCGCCCGCCGCGCCCATCAGCACGAGCTTCTCCACACGCTCGGGGTGGTTGATGGCGATGACGGCGGAGGTCCCGCCGCCCATGGAGTTGCCGACGAAGCTGGCCTTGTCGATGCCCATGGCGTCGAGGAAGTCCACGAAGATGCGCGCGTTCTCGCGCAGGCGGTCGGTCTCAGTCCCGATGACGATGGGGTCGGACTTGCCGAAGCCGGGCATGTCCACGAGGAGGACGCGGTAGCGTTCGGACATAGGGCCGATGTTGCGGACGAAGTTGCTCCATCCGCTGGCGCCAGGGCCGCCGCCGTGAATGAAGATGACGGGATGGCCGGAGCCGGCTTCGTTGTAATGGATCTTGAAGCCGTTGGCGTCGGCGTAGCGGCTGGTGCTCGCTTCGGTCAGGGTCTGCGTGACCATAGGCGCCTCCTCGGGAGCTGCGCCGCCAACGCTACCAAATCGGCGGGGGTTGTCAAGGCGGGGCGGGCCGCGGCGCCTAGCCGTATTCGAGGGCCTCTTTCAGCTCGAAGATGCGCGCGTCCACCTCTTGAGAGATGGCGGGGGGCATGGGCGCTTCGCGGTTGAGGTAGGTGTCGAGCAACTCCAGCTCGTCGAATATCTGGAAGCAGTCCACGTCGCGCTGGAGCCACGCGGACAGGTACTGCGTGCGGGTGGCCACGTCCTTGGCGACGGAGAATTGGTAGACCTGGCGCAGATTGTCCTTGAGGTAGGAGACGACGGGCATGAAGTCGGCGTCGCCGCTGATGAGGACGGCCACGTCGTAGTTGGGCATCTTGGCGATCATATCGACGGCGATGCCGATGTCCACGCCCTTCTCGCCGAGGCGCGTGCCGAGGTAGTAGAGCTCGCCGGTGTCGTAGCGGCGCTCGATGCGGTAGGGCTGATAGGGGCGGATGGCGTATTGGCCGACGTACTTGAACTCGAGGAAGTCGGTGTCGCGCTGGAGGTTGGAGAAGACGCGCTCGCGCAGGTTCTCGAAGTACTGGCGCTCGCGGTCATACCACTCCTTCGCGGCGGCGGTAATCTCCTCCAGCGTGAGGCCGGGCACGTCGTAGTTGTCGATGATGTACTGGGCGAGGCGCACGCTTTCCGACCAGGGCGTGATCGAGGCGGCGTGGTACCAATAGACGCGCACGAGGCGGTGGTCGAGGTGGGTCGCCTCGTTGAACTTGTCGATCACGCCGGAGAAGAAGTCGCGCCAGTGGAAGTGGCGCTCCTCGAGCTGGTAGGAGGGATACTCATCGCCGGAGCGGAACGAGAACTGGCGTAAGTTGCTGCGGAAGTTCTGGCCGTCAACGAATATGACGGTGCGAAGCGGATTCATGGCGGATGGACGCCTCTCAATCTCCGGAGTGTCGGACGGTTGCATGGAAAAGCTCGGCCTTTACGGCGGCGGCGATGCTAGCCGCGCCTAGTGTGGCTGTCAACGCCGTCCCGACGGAGGGGTAGTATGGACGGATTATGGCGTTGGACCTGGACAAGACGGCGGCGCAGCTGGGCAGGCTGACGGCGAGCCTGCGGCAGCGCGGCGATGTCAAGGCGGACGCGCTCGCGCAGGCGTTGACGGCGCTGCGCGAGGCCGACCCGGAGGCAGTGGAGGCGCGCCGCGCCGGGGGGCGCGTAACGTGGCTCGTCGCGGGCGTGGAGGAGTCGCTGCGCGACGCGTTCGCCGCGCCGTCTTTGCCGGACGACTACCTGGCGCTGTCGGTGGATGGCTCGCACGTCGACGTAGACAGGCACTCGCCCGCGCGCTGCTACCTCATCAATATCGGCTCGGCGGCGCTGCGCTACGGCGCACGGTCAGGCGCGGCGCTGCGCAGCGCGCCGACGCTCTACGCGCGCGACGAGGAGCTGGCGCTGGCCGACCCCGCGGCGGCGCGCGACATGGCGGTGGAAGGGCCGCTGCTGGGCATGGTGCGGGCAGTCGCCGAGGTGGAAGCGTTGGCCGACCTGGTGGAGGCGTCGCCCCCGGACGCGCCGACGGTGGCTCTGCTCGACGGCACGCTGGTGCTGTGGGGGCTGGCGGGCCAGGGCTACCCGGAGTTCGTGCGGCGGCGATTGCTGGAGGACGGGTTGCTGCCCGCGCTCGACCGCCTGCGCTCAGCCGCTAAAGGACGGACGCTGGCGGTCGCCTCGTACATCAGCCTGCCGCGCAGCACGGAGGTGATGAACGCGCTGCGCCTGCACGTCTGCCCCTATGAGCGGGTGGACTGCGACGCGCATTGCGGCGCGCTCCGTTCGGGGACGCGCCCATGCGACGCGGTAGGCGGTCTGACGGATGGCGAGTTGGCGGCGGCGGCGCTGCGGCCAGGGGAGCGGTCGGCGGTGTTCCGCAGCAATTCGGGCGTGGTGAGCGAGCGCTACGGCCCGCATGCGGTGCGCTTCTTCTACCTGAACGTGGGCGAAGAGGTCGCGCGTGTGGAGACGCCGGAGTGGACGGCGCGGGATCCGGAGGCGCTGGCGCTGTTGCACGCGGCGCTGCTCTCGCAGGCGGATAAGGGGCACGGCTACCCGGCGGCGCTCCAAGAGGCGCACGAGCAGGCGGTGATCAGCGGGCGCGACCGGGAGGGGTTCGCGCTGTTAGTCGAGCAGGCGATGACGGCGGAGGGGCTGCCGACGGCGACCTCGCAGAAGGCGCGCAGCAAGCGCACCCGGTGGGTTTAGCGCCGCCCTGGCGCGCTGCGTGGTAGCATCTCGCCGTTCGCGGCGGTCAGCCGCCCATTCCATTCGCGCGAGAGGGGGAAGCAGGGTGAGCGAGGCGGTGAGGTTCATCGACGGCGGCAGCGTTACGACGCCGCGCGGGTTCACGGCTGGCGCCGTCTACGCGGGCGTGAAGACATATGCCCAGGACAAGCTGGACGTGGGCATCCTGTTGTCGGACGCGCCGACCGTAACGGCGGGCGTCTTCACGCTGAACCGCGTCAAGTCGAAGTCGGTGGTGTTGACGCAGGAGCGCGTGGAGACGGGGCGCGTTCGCGCGGTGGTCGCGGTGAGCGGCATCGCCAACGCGGTGGTGGAGGCGGGGATGCGGGACGCGGTGGAGACGACGGCGTTGGCCGCGCGGCAGGCGGGCCTAGAGCCGGAGGAGGTGGCCATCTGCACCACGGGCCTCATCGGCGTGGAGCTGCCGATGGGCTTGGTGCGCGCGGGGGTCGCGCGCGTTGAACTCTCCCCTCACGGCGGCGACGACTTCGCGCGCAGCATCATGACCACCGACCGCGGGCCGAAGTCGGCAGCGGCGCGGGTGGAGGCCGGCGGCGCGTCGGTGACGATAGGCGGCTGCGTGAAAGGCGCGGGGATGATTCACCCGCAGATGGCGACGATGCTCGGTTTCTTGACGACGGATGCGGCGGTTGAGCCGGGGTTTCTCAAACAGGCGCTGGCGCACGCGGTGGACGACACCTTCAACATGGTTACGGTCGACGGCGACGGCAGCACCAACGACACGGTGCTGCTGCTGGCCAACGGCCAGGCGGGGAACCCGCCCCTGAGCGCCGATTCGCCGGGCGCGGCGGTCTTCGCCGCGGGCCTCCACGCGGTGGCCGACCACCTGTGCAAGCAGTTGGTGCGGGACGCCGAAGGCTCCGAGCGCATCTTCTCCGTCACCGTAGAGGGGGCGCGGAGCCGCGAGGACGCGCGGGCCGTCGCGCGGGCGGTGGCAGGGTCGTCGCTGGTGAAGTCGGCGATTCACGGCAGCGACCCGAACTGGGGGCGGGTGCTGGCGGCGGCGGGACGCGCAGGGGCGGAGATCGTCGAGGAGAAGGTGACCTTCTACATCAACGACGTGTGCATTATGGACGAGGGGCTGCCCATCTCGTTCCATAAGGACGCGGTGGTGGCGATGATGCGGCAGCCGGAGGTAACGCTCTCTCTCAACCTGGGGCTAGGGGAGGCGTCGGCCACGGCGTGGGGGTGCGAGCTGAGCGAAGAGTACGTGACCTTCAACAGCGCCTATACGACCTAGAGGGTTAGGGTATGGCGGGGCAAGGCTCCATCGTTCTCGTGAAGATCGGCGGCTCCACGCTGGGCGCGCAGGACACGGCCATCGCCGACGTAGCGGCGCTGCGCAGGGAGGGGCGCCAGCCCATCGTGGTGCATGGCGGCGGGGCGATGATCAGCGATTGGATGGGGCGCCTGGGCGTGAAGTCGGAGTTCGTGGACGGGCTGCGCGTGACGGACGAGGTGAGCGTGGAGGTGGTCGCGGCGGTGCTTGCGGGCGCGGTCAACAAGCGGCTAGTGCAGGAGTTGAGCGCAGTGGGAGCGCTGGCGAGCGGCATATCGGGCGCGGACGGCGGCTTGCTGGAAGGGCGCGTGGATAGGCCGGAACTGGGGCGCGTCGCGGCGTCGCTCAAGGTTGACCCCACGCCGCTGCTACGCCTGCTGGACGACGGGTGCGTGCCTGTAGTCGCGCCGCTTGCGCTCGATGGCGCGGAGGGGCGCAACCTGCTGAATGTGAACGCGGACACGGCGGCGGGCGCGATTGCGGCGGCGGTCGGCGCCGATTGGCTGGTGTTCCTGACGGACGTCGACGGCGTGCTGGACGCGTCGGGCGGACTGCTGCGCCGCGTCCCCCCCGAGCGTGTGGAGCAACTGATCGGCGATGGAGTGATCGATGGGGGGATGATTCCGAAAGTGCGGGCGTGCCTGGCGGCGGCGGAGGCCGGCGTGCGCGGGCGCATCGTCAACGGAACGCGGCCGAATGCGTTGGCGGCGTGCCTGGACGGCGCGGAGACCGGCACGGCGATCGGATAGGCGAGGGGATATGGCGGCGTTCAATGAGGGCAACAACGGAGGCGGCGAGTCCGGGTTGATGGACTCGCTGTTCGGCGACCCGTCTCAGCTGCCTAGCCGGATGCGGTTGTACACGCGCGTCGGCCTCTCCATTTTCGGCGTGCTTGCGGCATTCCTCTTCATCTCCCTGGCGCGGGAGGTGTACACCGATTGGCTCTGGTTTTCGACGCTGGGGTTGAGCAGTGTCTACCGCGACATCCTCATCACGCGGCTCTGGCTCTTCGGGGCAGGGTTCGCGGTGATGGGCGGGTTAGCCTGGCTGACCTGCTGGTGGGCGGTGCGAAATGCGTGGGGCCCGCCGGAGTATCACGCGGCCCCGGCCATCTACGCGGTGATGCGCCGGATACTTCTCCTGACGCTCGCGATGATGTGCTTGGTGATTGCGTTGGGCTTCGCGGGCGCGTTGAGCGGGCGCTGGGAGCTCTTCCTGAAGTTCATGAACTCGGCGCCGTGGGGAGCGGAAGACCCCGTATTCGGGCACGACGTGGGCTTCTACGTCTTCACCATGCCGATGCTCCACACCGTGCAAGGCTGGCTGATGGCCGCGGCCATTGCGCTGATCGCCGTCACCGCAGTCGCCTACGTAGGCGTGTTCTACTTTCGCGGGGCGAGGGCGCGTCTGACGCGTCCGATCCTGCGCCACGCGGCGGTGTTGGGCGCCTTCCTGATGGCGGCCATCGCGGCGGGGCACTGGCTGGACACTTACGAGACGCTCTTCTCGGCGGACGCGGCGGTTACGGGGGCGACGTACACCGACGTTACGGCGCGCATCCCCGCGCTGCGGCTGCTGACGGGCATCGCGGCGATCGCGGCGCTGACGATGCTGGTCAGCACGCGGATGTCGAGCCGGCAGCAGAGCGTGCGCCTGTTGACCTCGGCGGCGGGATTGTGGTTGGTCGGCGCGCTGCTCGCCGGGCTGCTATGGCCCAGCCTCGTCCAACGCTTCTCGGTGCAGCCGAACGAGTTGGAGCGGGAGCGCCCGTACATCGAGCGGAGCATCGCGTGGACGCGGGAGGGGTTCGACCTGGCGCGCGTGTCGGAGCGCACGTACGACGTGGCGGACGACCGCCTGGCGGCGGACATCGCCGCGAACCCGGCCACCATCTCCAACATCCGCCTCTGGGACCCGCGCCCGCTCCTCGACGTCTACAACCAGATCCAGCACCTGCGCCTGTACTACTCCTTCCTCGACCCCGACATCGACCGCTATTACGTGGACGGCGAGTATCGCCAGGTGCTGCTGGGGACACGCGAGCTGATCCAGGACGGCCTCGACCCCACGGCGCAGAACTGGGTGAACCGCCGTCTCGTCTACACCCACGGCTACGGCGTGGTGATGAGCCCGGCGACCGACTTCACGGAGGGCGGACAACCCACGTTCTTCCTGAAGGACGTGCCGCTCAACGGCGTGTTCGAGGTGGCGCAGCCGCGCGTGTACTACGGGGAGTCGACGCCGACGAGCGCCGTCCCGACGCTGCCGGACGCGCCCCGGAGCGACGACGCAGTGCTGGTGAACACGACGGAGCCGGAGTTCGACCGCCCGCCGGGCGAACTGGGCGGCCAGCCGGAGTTCATCGACCGCTACGAGGGGACGGGCGGCGTGCGCCTGTCCAGTCTGCTGCGCCGCGCCGCGTACGCCTGGGAGCTGGGCGACCTGAACATCCTCATCAGCGGTCAACTCACGAACGAGAGCCGCGTGCTCTACCGCCGCCACGTCCAGGAGCGCACGGCGGCCATCGCGCCGTTCCTGCGCTTCGACCGCGACCCGTACATGGTGGTGCACGATGGGCGGCTGCTGTGGATACAGGATGCCTACACAGTGACCGACCGCGTGCCCTACGCGCAGCGCTTCGAGCAGCCGCCCGACACGGCGCGGCAGATACCCTTCATCGGCTTCAACTACATCCGCAACAGCGTGAAGGTGGTGGTGGACGCCTACAACGGCTCCGTAACCTTCTACACCATCGAGCCGCAGGGCGAAGACCCGATGCTGCGCGTCTTCCGCAACGCCTTCCCCGACCTGTTCACGCCTATCAGCGAGATGCCGCCCGGCCTGCGCGAGCACGTCCGCTACCCGGAGGTGCTGCTGCGCGCGCAAGCGGAGACGTTCCTCCAGTTCCACATGACCGACACCAAGGAGTTCTTCCTGAAGGAGGACCAGTGGGAGATTCCGCTGGAGGTGGTCCGGCAGAGTCAGCCGGTGCGCGTCCAGCCCTACTACGTCATCATGCAGCTGCCGGGCGAGGAGCGCGAGGAGTTCGTCCTGATCCTCCCCTTCACGCCGCAGGACAAGCCGAACCTGGTGGCGTGGATGGCCGCCCGCTCCGACGGCGAGAACTACGGCGAGATACAGCTCTTCACCTTCCCGACCGACCGTCTCTTCAACGGCCCCGAGCAGGTGGAGGCGCGCATCGACAACGACCCCGCCATCTCCGAGCAGTTCACGCTGTGGGGGCAGTCGGGCTCCATCGTCATACGCGGCAACCTGCTGGTCATCCCCATCGGCGAGTCGTTGCTCTACGCGGAGCCGGTCTACCTCCAGGCCGACACGCTGGACTTCCCGGAGCTCAAGCGCGTCATCCTGGCGACGGCGGACACGGTGGTGATGGAGCCGACGCTGACGGACGCCATCGAGGCGCTGCTAGGCCGCAGCATCCCCGCAGCCCCAACCACCGGCGAGCCCGTCCCAGGCGGCGTCCCCCCGGAGCAGCTGCGCCGCGCCCTAGAAGCGCTCCAAGAGGCGCTGGACGAACTGCGCAAGGGCGTAGAGGGCATAGACGAGGCAGTGCAGGGCCTGGGGGAGGCGGCGGGGTAGCGCGCCTCACCCCTCGAGGCGGACGAGGCGGCGACTTTTAACAAACTGTAAGTCGCCGGGCTAAATTTAGTAGGCCTCATAAGTCTACGTTGAAAGGCAGCGCCCTATGGCCATGAGCGAACGCCAGGCTCCGCACCCCGCTTCCGCCGCCCCATTTCTCACGGATCGGGATAGGCAACCTTTGTTCCGCTTGCCGGGTCGAGGAACGCTCGCAGCCGGGCGCCCACACTGTCTAGGTCGGCCTCAACTTCGCATTCCCAGATAGTGAACGTCCGCCACCCGAGTTCCTGGAGCCTGCGCCCGTGGCTTTGGTCGCGCTCCTTGTTCCGCGCGAGCTTGCTCGTCCAGTAGCCCTGGTTGGACTTAGGCTCGCGGACGATGCGGCAACCGGACGCGTCGTGCTGGTGCCAGAAGCAGCCGTGAATGAACACTGCCTTGCGGCGGGAGGGGAATACGAGATCAGGGCGCCCGGGCAATGTCTTGGGACGGAGGCGGTAACGGTAGCCCATAGCATGCGCCACCCGGCGAACGGCCATCTCGGGCGCGGTGTCCACGCTCCGGATGCGCCGCATGTTCTCGCTACGGCGCTCTTTGGAGAGAGTGTCCATCAGACGGCAAGGTCGAGGGGAAGGTCGGATATGTCCTTGAGCCGCTTGCCGTCCACCATTGTCGTCAGCATTTCTACGGAGTCCTCATTGCCGTGAGTGTGAACGGCTTCACGCAATTCATAGAGGGCGAAGTGGTAGACACAGTCCAAATCGCCGGTGCCAAGGGCGATTGAGGCGATGCGGCTCGGCAACGGTTCCGCCGTAATCAGCACCGCATGCGGCACGCGGCCCTTTCTGTTGCGCATCAGGTTCAGCGCCTCCGCCCTGGCGTTCTGCGAGCGGTCACTGCGAATCGTCCACTTGCAGGAGACGCTCGCGTGGAGCATTGCGTGGGGCTGGTTTGCCTTGCGCAGGCCGCTGTGAGTGGTGGTCTCCCCATCGACGAGGCGTTTGAGGGTGTTGATTTCCGTGTCGTCAAGCGGCTGCCTGTAGACCATCACGTCCGGTTTGATGAGGTAGTCGGCCCCGATGGCGGCCGCAAGCGGGCCACCCCCTTCCGTGGCCTCCTTGAGGGCCACCAGGTGCTCGTACTGCTCGAACTTCGCTATGCCCTGCGCCGCCTGGCGGCTCACTGGGCCTGTCCTGTCGATGATCCATGGCCCAGGGCGCAGATGCGCAAGCAGCGGGAAGACGCCGTTCAGGAAACGCTCGCAGGCTCTCTCGAACTCAGCGCCTGCGGCCTGGCCGGAGATTGTCCCTTCCGTTCCCGTTCCCAGCTGCTGGAGGATGTCTCCTGCGATGGCGGTGCTGAGCGCGCTGTCCTTGTCCGCATAGTTGGGCCGACCGTCAGGCGTAACTCTGATGACGTTCCGGAGCAAGTCGGCATGGAACTCCCGCCGTGCTCTGCTGATGGCGCTTTCGGGGGTCATGCTTCGAGCAGCGCTGCTTGGCGCGACCCTAACGCAAGGGCGATTTGCTTACCGACTGCTCCGGCCACTTGTGGGGGGAAGGCATTAGCCGCCTGGCGGTAAGCCGTGGTCTTGCTCCCAGCGAACTGCCAGTCATCCGGGAAGCCTTGGAGTCGGGCAGCCATGCGCAGCGTGAGCCTGGGAGCGCCTACCTGGTGAGGGCCGGGGGCTTCGTCGGCAAGGCCTATCCCATCCACCCCTAGTTTGGCCCAGGCGCGGCGTGCGCGCACAGGCCCCAGGTCCGGCCCGCCATGCTTGTGTGACCCGCCGACGATAGTTGGGGCGATGGCCGCAGCTGTCTCACGCCAGGCAGCCGCTCCAGGCCAGCCCCGGCTAGCTATGAGGTCGAACAGGACTTCGCCGACGGTTGGCGGAGAGACCTCCGAGGGCTCAGGCCATTTGAATTCTCCGGCGATGGACTTCCGCAAGGCCACTAAGAGCACGCGAGGGCGGAGTTGGGGGAGGCCAAAATCAGATGCGTGGAGAAGCCTCCAATCGGCCTCGTAGCCCAGGTAGCTGAGCGCCGTGCTTATCTCTGCGCGGTAGCCGTCGAAGCGGCGCTCCAAGAGGCCGCGCACATTCTCAACCATTACCGCTTCAGGCCGTATCTCCCCCACCAGACGGAGGACGGAAGGAAAGAGGTTCCGCTCGTCCTCACGGCCTAGCTGCTTGCCGGCGATGGAGAATGGTGGGCAAGGTATGCCGCCAGCTAGCAGATCGATGCCTGAGTAGGGGCGGCCATCGAAGGAACGGAGGTCTTCCTGGAGCACATTCCAGAGCGGCCTGTTGCGACGCAGCGTCTCGCATGCCGCCGCCTCAATTTCCACGAGGGCTGCGTGCTGAAATCCTGCCCGCTCGAGACCAAGCGCTTGACCGCCTGCCCCGGCGCATAGTTCGACAGACGTAAGAGTCGGCGGACAGTTCATGCCGCTGCGGATAGTAGGCCACAGGGCGCGCGCCATTCAAGTGGCAAATGTCAACGGCTTGTGGTCGTTCACTCCCCCAGCAGGGTGCGGGCGTCGCCTTGGCGGCGCGTCACCTTCTCGTCGTCCAGGTGCTCTAGGAGGGCGAGGGCGTACTTGCGGCTTGTGCCGAGGAGGTCGCGGACATCGGCGACGGTGGCCGCGCCGCGCTCGCGCAGGCGCTGAACCACCTGCGCGGCGAAGGCGTCGTAGGCGGCGCGCTCGAAGACGACGCCCGCGCCCGTGCGCACCACCTTGCCTTGATCGCTGAGCAGCCCCAGCAGCTCGGGCGCGATGATGGGCGCCTCCAACGGAAAAGGATCGGCGGCCAGGCGCGCGACGTAGGCGTCCATCGCCGCCTGCTGCTGCGCGTCCACGGATACGGCGTGTTCCGGCAAGCGCATCGTCTCTCCGTCGTCCGCCGCCGCGCCCGTTGCGGCGAGGCGGTGGAGCACGGCTTGCCCCGCCGCGCCCTTCAAGCCCAGGCGCGAGCGCAACTCCTCGCGCGGCATCCCCTGGCGCAGCGGGTGCTGCGCGTGGAAGGCCGCCAGCGCCTGTTCCGCCCTTGCGGACACGCGCGCCCAACCGGCCGCCGTCATAAACAGGCCGCCGTCCAACCCCACGGCGTGGCCCTCCTCCGCCGCCTGACGCGCCAGCGCCTCCGCCTCCGCCTCGGAGACGTTGGCGCGCCTGGCGAGCGTGCGCAGGTCGGCCGGTTCGCCCGCCTCGAGCGCCGTCACCAGCCGCGCCGAGGCGCTGCCCTGGGCTAGCGTGCGCAACCGCGCGATGACCGCGCTATCGCGCCGACGGTGGCGGCGCGCGCCTACGTCCACCACCACGCCGCCGCCGAGCGTCGCCTCGGATGAGCGGACGACGAATCGGTCGCCGGGCGCTAGGGGCGCGGCCTGCTCGGCCACCACCTGCGCCCACGCCTCGGCGCCCGGCTCCAGCGTCTCCTGCTCCAGCAGGCGCACCTTGGCGGGGGATTCGGTAGTGTGGGCGTGGAATGTCACCGGCGCGTTGTGGCGCAGCGCGCGTGGCGCGTCGGGCAGCAGGCGCAGGCGCACGTCCGCCGCCTTGGACGGACGCAGCCAACCGGGCGAGGTGAGCACCTCGCCGCGCTCCAGCTCGTCCGCCGACAGGCCGCTGAGGTTGACGGCGACGCGCGTGCCGGGCTGCGCCTCCTCGATGCCGGCGCGGTGGGTTTGGAGGCCGCGGATGCGCGCCGTCTTGCCGCTCTGCGCCAACTCGACCTGCTGGCCGACGCGCAGCGCCCCGTCGATGAGCGTCCCCGTAACCACCGAGCCGAACCCCGTCATCGTGAAGGCGCGGTCGACGGCTAGCCGCGGCCGCCCCACGTCCTGGCGCTGCTGAGTTACGTCCAGCGCCTCGTCCAAGGCCGCCTTGAGGTCGTCGAGACCCTCCCCCGTCACCGCCGAGACGGCGAGCACGCACGACCCGGCGAGCACCGTGTCCGCCATCGCCTCCTCCACCTCCAACTGCGCTAACTCCAGCAGATCATCGTCGGCTAGGTCGCGCTTGGTTACGACGGCCATGCCGCGCCTGACGCCCAGCAGGTCGAGGATCGCGAGGTGCTCGCGCGTCTGCGGCATCACCGACTCGTCGGCGGCCACGATCAGCAGGGCGAGGTCGATGCCGCCTGCGCCCGCGAGCATGTTCTTGATGAAGCGCGCGTGGCCGGGCACGTCGACGATGCTGACCTCGCGCCCGCTGGGCAGCGTCAGCCACGCGAAGCCCAGGTCGATGGTGAGGCCGCGCTCCTTCTCCTCTCGCAGCCGATCCGGGTCGATGCCCGTGAGCGCCTGGACGAGGGTGGACTTGCCGTGGTCGACGTGCCCTGCAGTGCCGATGACGTACACGCGTGCAGGATAGCAAAGGGGCGCGATGCCGCTCCGCGCTCTGCGCCGACGCTCCTCGCCAAAGTGGTAGCATTCGCCCGCTGCGCGCCGTCCGAACCGGCGCCCGCCAGGAGGAGACGCTATGCCGGCGCCGCTCGTCGAATCCAGCCCCGCCTTCGTGGAGGAGGCCTACCGCAAGATCGACCAACGCCTGCGCGCCGTCAGGGAGCGGCTCGGCAGGCCGCTCACCTATGCCGAGAAGGTCTTCCTTGGCCACCTGGACGACCCCGACGGAGCCGAGTTGGAGCCGGGCCGCAGCTACGTCCAGGTGCGCCCCGACCGCGTCGCCCTCCAGGACGTGACGGGCCAGATGGCCATCCTCCAGTTCATGCAGGCGGGCCGCCCCACCGCCGCCGTTCCCACCACCGTCCACTGCGACCACCTCATCCAGGCGCGCGTCGGCGCCGCGTCCGACACCAGCGAGGCGGTGGTGGAGAACAAGGAGGTCTACGACTTCCTGCGCAGCGCCTCCAACAAGTTCGGGTTGGGCTTCTGGGGGCCCGGCTCCGGCATCATCCACCAGGTTGTGCTGGAGAACTACGCCTTCCCCGGCGCGCTCATCATCGGCACCGACTCCCACACCCCCAACGCGGGCGGTCTCGGAACGTTCGCGTCCGGCGTAGGCGGCGCCGACGCGGTGGACGTGATGGCCGGGTTCCCGTGGGAGGTGCTCTACCCGCGCCTCATCGGAGTCAAGCTCACTGGCGCGCTGTCCGGCTGGACGGCGCCCAAGGACGTGATTCTGAAACTCGCGGGCATTCTGACCGTCAAGGGCGGCACCAACGCGGTCGTCGAGTACTTCGGGCCGGGTCTGGCGTCCATCAGCGCCACCGGCAGGGCCACCATCACGAATATGGGGGCGGAGATCGGCGCGACCACCTCCATCTTCCCCTTCGACGAGCGCGCCGCGACCTACCTGCGCGCCACGGAGCGCGCCGACCTCGCCGACCTGGCGCAGCGCTACGCCCATCTGCTCGCCTGCGACCCTGAGGTGGAGGAGGCGCCCGAGCGCTTCTTCGACCGCGTGATCGAGATTGACCTATCCGCGCTCGAACCCCACGTCGTCGGCCCGCATACGCCCGACCTCGCGCGCCCCATCTCCGAGATGGCCGCCGCCGTCGCCAGCGAGGGCTACCCCGACCGCGTCTCCGCCGCCCTCATCGGCTCCTGCACCAACTCCTCCTACGAAGACATCTCGCGGGTCGCAGCCGTGGCGCGGCAGGCGGAGGCGCACGGCGTGAAGGTGGCGACGCCGCTGCTGGTCACGCCCGGCTCCGAGGCCGTCCACGCCACTATCCGGCGCGACGGGCAGATGCGCGACCTCGAGGAGGCGGGCGCGACAGTGCTCGCCAACGCTTGCGGGCCGTGCATCGGCCAGTGGCGCAGGCCGACGGTCGTTAAGGGCGAGGCGAACGCCATCGTCTCATCCTTCAACCGCAACTTCCCCGCCCGCAACGACGGCAACGCCGCCACGATGAACTTCATCGCCAGCCCCGAGATCGTCCTCGCCTTCGCCCTCGCCGGACGCCTCTCCTTCAATCCCCTCACCGACGCGCTGGGCGAGAATGGCGGCGCGTGGAAGCTCGACCCGCCCGGCGACGCGCCCGACGTTCCCCCCGGCGGCTACGCGGGGCGCGGCTACGGCTACCAAGCGCCCGCCGAGGACGGCGGCGGCATCACGGTCGAGGTTGACCCCGCCTCCAACCGCCTCCAGCTGCTCGAACCCTTCGCGCCGTGGGACGGCCAAGACTTCGAGCGCCTGCCCGTGCTGGTCAAGGCGCAGGGCAAGTGCACCACCGACCACATCTCCCCCGCCGGGCCGTGGCTGCGCTTCCGCGGCCACCTCGACAACATCAGCGACAACGCCTTCCTCGGCGCCGTCAATGCCTACACCGGCGAGCCAGGCCAAGGGCTGAACGTAGAGACGGGCGAGCGCGGCGTGGCGTTCCCCGCAATCGCCCGCGACTACAAGGCGCGCGGCCTGTCGTGGGTCGCCGTCGGCGACGAGAACTACGGCGAAGGCTCCAGCCGCGAGCACGCGGCCATGAGCCCGCGTCTGCTCGGCGCCAGGGCGGTCATCGTCCGCTCCTTCGCCCGCATCCACGAATCGAACCTGAAGAAGCAGGGCATCCTCCCTTTCACCTTCGACGACCCCTCCGACTACGACAAGGTGCGTGAGACCGACCGCGTCAGCGTCCACGGCCTCGTCGACCTCGCTCCCGGCGCCTCCGTGCGCGCCACCCTCCACCACGACGACGGCTCCGCCGACGCCATCACCCTCCGCCACACCATGAGCGCGGAGCACATCGCCTGGTTCCAGGCAGGCGCGGCGCTGAACATCCTGGGGCAGGGGGCGGGGTAGGGGGAGACTGTACGAGACTAGGGCGTGCGCTATGACGGAGTAAGGGTTGAGCGGCCGAAGTTATTTATCTGCGCAGCTTTCCGAAAGCTATTCCTTACACTTCTGTATGCGCGCGTTAAGCGTACGCGTGTACCTACGTAGGCAGTCGCGCCTGCGCGCGCGTACGTGCATAGGCGGACACTTCTATACGCGTGCGTTGCGCGCATGTGCATACTTGCGTAGATAGGCACACATCCACGCGCGTATGTGCCTAGGCGGATACTCCTATCGGACGCGCGAATACCTACGTAAATAGGGGCTCCTATACACGCGCGTTAAGCGCACGCGGCACACGCCCCCGAAGCCAATTTCATCATAAGGAAAAGCCGAACCTGTTGGATCGAGCAAAGGCAATGCTGGGCTTGCTGAGCAGCATCGGCCAAGAAGGCGACACCAGGGAGTAGGCAGCTTCCTCACCCCTGGGCCGCCCCCACCACCCGCTCGAACACCTCGTTGCCCAGCAGGCGGCCTTGCTCGGTGAGGAGCGTGCGGCCTTGCTCGCGGGCGAGCAGGCCGAGCGACGCGCACTCGGCTAGGGGGGCGGCAAAGCGGGTTTCGATGGGCTCGCCGAAGCGGGCGGCGAAGTCGGCGTCGGCTACACCCTCGTTCAGGCGCAGCGCCATCATCAGGTAGTCGCTCATCGCCGCCGCGCGGGTGAGCGCCTCGCGCTCGGAGACCAGCGGCGACTTGGCGACGGCGTCGGGCGTGCCCGCGCCGTCCGGCGACCAGCCCGCCGCCGCCTCGATGTAGGCGCGGGGTGAGCGGAGCGTCGCGAAGCGCGCGCCGTCCGCGCCCAGCGCCTCCAGCGCTGGAAGGCCGTTCGCCCATAGATAGGAGTGGGCGCCGGGGCCGACGCCCAGGTACGGCCTGCTCTGCCAGTAGGCGAGGTTGTGGACGCTGGCGCGGCCGGGCTTCGCCCAGTTCGACACCTCGTACTGCGCGTACCCGGCGGCGGCTAGCATCTCCTGCGCGAGGCGGTACATCTCCGCCCCGACGTCGGGATCAGGCTCGCGGAGGCGTCCGGCGGCGACGTCGGCGGCCATCGGCGTGCCCTCTTCCAGCGTCAGCGCGTAGGCGGAGACGTGGTCGGGCGCGAGCGCCAGCGCCTCCTCCAGCGTGTGCTCCCACGATGCGACCAGCTGGCCGGGTAGGCCGAAGATGAGGTCGACGTTGATGTTGCCGAACCCCGCCTCGCGCGCCGCGGCGACGCCCGCCTTGGCCTGCTCCGCGCTGTGGCGGCGCCCCAGCAGGCGCAGCTCCTCGTCGTCCAGCGACTGGACGCCGATGCTGACGCGATTGAACCCCGCGCGGCGGATGGCGGCGAGGCGCTCGCGCACGGTGTCGCCGGGGTTGGCCTCGAGCGTGACCTCCGCGCCGCGCGGCAGGTCGAACGCCGCGCGCACGGCGCGCATCAGGCGCGTCAGGTCGCGCGTCGGCAGGTAGGAGGGCGTGCCGCCGCCGAAGAAGACGGAGCGCAGCGGCGGACGTTCCAGCGCCTTGCCCCACCCGCCGACCTCGTTGGCCAACGCGCCGACGTAGGAGGGCATGAGCGCCTCGATGCCCGCGTAGGTGTTGAAGTCGCAGTAGGGGCACTTCGTCTCGCAGAAGGGTATGTGGACGTAGAGCGCGAGCCCGGAGGGCGCCGGGGCGCGGGCGGCGGTCTTGCGGGCGGCGTCGGCCATAGCGCGGATTATAGGCGCGCGCGCTCCTCCCGCCGCCTCCTCACACGTTGAAGAGGAAGTTGACCACGTCGCCGTCGCGCATCGGGTACTGCTTGCCCTCCTGACGCAATAGCCCCGCGCGGCGCGCCTCCACGAACCCGCCCACGCGCATCAGGTCGTCGTAGGCCGTCACCTCGGCGCGGATGAAACCGCGCTGGATGTCGGAGTGGATCTTGCCCGCCGCCTCCACCGCCGGAGCGCCGTCGGGAATCGTCCACGCGCGCGTCTCGTCCTCGCCCGTGGTCAGGAACGAAACGAGGCCCAGCAACCGGTAGCAGAGGCGCACCATCCGGTCGAGGCCCGGCTCGCCCGCGCCGAGCGACGCGCGGAACTCCGCCTCGTCCTCCGGCGCCATCTGCGCCAGCTCCATCTCCAACTTGCCGCACAGCGCGATGGCCGCCACGCCGGGCGCTGCGAGGCGCTCGGCCAGCGCGGCCTCGACCTCCGCCTTGCCCACGTCCTCCTCGCCGATGTCGAAGACCGCCATCAGCGGTTTGGCCGTGAGCAGTTGGAAGTTGTCGAGGATGCGCCGCTCCCCTGCGTCCAAAGACTGCCGGCGCACGGGGACGCCCGCCTCGAGCGCGTCGCGCACGCGCTCTACGAGCGCCGCCTCGCGCGTGAGGGCGTCGCGCTCGCCCGTTTTGGCTGCGCGGAGTTGCTTAGCGATGCGCTCCGCGCGCCGTTCGAGGAGCAGCAGGTCGGAGAACGCCAGCTCCGTCTGCGTCTCCTCGGCGTCGCGAATGGGGTCAACGACGCCGCCCGGCGCGGGGGCGGAGGGGTCGTCGAAGGCGCGCGCCACTAGCAGCAGCGCTTCGCACTGCTGGAGCGTGTTGAGATAGGCGCCGTCGATGCCGCCGTCCGCCGCGCCGGGCGCGTCGACGTAAGACACCTCGGCGTGGACGATACGCTTGGAGCGGGACATCTCCGCCAGCACGTCGAGGCGCGAATCGGGAACCTTCACCACTCCCACGTTGGGCTGACGGCCGGGCGCGCGGAACGAGGCGACCTCCGCCCGTCCGCGCGTGACGGCGTTGAAGACCGTAGTCTTGCCGCTTTGCGGCAGGCCGATGACGCCGATGGCCAATGCTCGATGACTCCTTGGGGCAGGGCTGTACGCGCCGCCTAGAGAGAGCATACCGCCGCGCCGGTTGGGCTGCGCCGTTGACCGCCGGGGCGCGGCGGGATAGATTCTTACACTACGCCGCGCCGCATGGGAGCGCGGAGGCGGCGCGAGGTCTCCTATGGTTTTGAACGACCGCCGCCAAGCGATCCTCGAACTCATCGTCGACGACTACATCCAGACGGCGGCGCCCGTCGCCTCGCAGCAGATCGCCCGCCGCCACTCGCTGCGCGTCAGCGCCGCCACGGTTCGCAACGACATGGCGGAGCTGGAGGAGATGGGCTACATCCGCCGCCCCCATTCCTCGGCGGGCGGCGTCCCCGCCGACTTGGGCTACCGCTTCTACGTGGAGCAGGCGGTCGTGGACGACCGCCCGCCCGTGCAATTGGAGGCGCTGGCGGGCCAAGCCCTCCACGACCTGGAGGCGGGCGACTCCGACCGTATGGCGCGCGAGGCCGCCGCCGTGCTTTCCCGCGCCATACGCAACGCCGCCGTGGCCACCGCCCCGCGCGCCTACGACACGCGCCTCAAGCAGTTGCAGTTGGTGCACTTGAAGGAGGGACAAGCGCTGCTGGTGGTGGTGCTGCAAGAGGCGCGCGTCCTTCAACACCTGATGCACTTCGACGAGGCCGTAGGCCAGGCCGCGCTCACCCAGACCGCCAACCGCCTGAACACCCTCTTCGAAGGCGCGTCGGCTTCCGAGATGCGCGCCCTCTGGGCCGACGAGCCGCGCGACGCCGCTGCCGACGCCATCGTTCAAGAGGCGATCCGGTTGCTGGAGGAGGAGAGCGGCGCGCTGTCGCAACATCTCTACGTGGACGGCCTGCGCCATATGCTCGCGCAACCCGAGTTCGCGGACGGCGGACGCGCGCGGGAGGCGGTGGAGGCGCTGGAAGACCGCGACCAGGTGAGCAAGGCGTTGGAAGAGGACCTGCCGGAGGGCGCGGTGCGCGTCATCATCGGCGGCGAGAACGCCTCGGAGCGGATGCGCCGCTACAGCGTCATCATCTCGCGCTACGGCAGGCCCGGACGGGACGCAGGCACACTCGCCGTCATCGGCCCCACGCGCCTCGACTACGCCCGCGCCATCGCCTCCGTACGCTACCTATCCGCCTTCATGACGCGCCTGATCGAAAGCCTCGACGGTCCCGGCGCCTAACGCCGCCGCGCCCTTGGCGGATTGTTGCGCGCCGCGCCTGCGTGGTAGCGTAGCCGCGAGTGCGCCCGCCGCGCTCACAACGCTATGGCCGCCAAACGCGACTACTACGAAGTCCTCGGCGTCTCCCGCTCCGCCACGGAGGAGGAGGTGCGCCGCGCCTTCCGCCGCAAGGCGATGGAGCACCACCCGGACAGGAACAAGTCGGAGCAGGCGGGGGAGCGATTCCGCGAGATAAACGAGGCCTATCAGGTGCTCAGCGACGCGGAGCGCCGCCGCCGGTACGATCGCTTCGGCCACGCCGGGGCGGAGTCTGCGGCGGACGGCGGGCGCGGCGCCGACGACTTCAGCGACCTCTTCGGCGGCATCGGCGACATCTTCGAATCCTTCTTCGGCGGCGGGCGCAGCCGCGCGCAGCCGGGACGCGACCTCCGGACGACGCTCTCCCTCTCCTTCGAGGAGGCGGTGTTCGGCGCTAGGAAGGAGATCGGCGCCCGCCGGGTGCGGCTGTGCGGCCTTTGCGACGGCTCGGGCAGCGAGCCGGGGCGTCCTCCGGCGCGGTGCGCCAATTGCGGCGGCAGTGGGCGCGTGCGCAGGGTGCAGCGCAGCGTCTTCGGCCAGTTCGTCCAGGAGGCGGGCTGCAACGTGTGCGCGGGCATGGGCGAAGTGATATCCACGCCGTGCTCCCGCTGCAAGGGAACGCGCAAGGAGCGCGCGCACGACGCCATCGAAGTGAACGTTCCTCCCGGGAGCCTCTCGCTGGGAGGCCAAGGCGACGCGGGAGACTACGGCGCTCCGCCGGGCGACCTCTACGTGCTGCTGCGCGTGGCGCCGCATCCGCACTTCGAGCGCGAGGGCAACGACATCCTATTCGACCTGCCGCTCACCTTCCCGCAAGCGGCGCTGGGCGACGCGGTGGACGCGCCAACCTTGGACGGCAGCGTGAAGGTGAAGGTTCCGCCGGGCACGCAGCCGGGCGCGGAGTTTCGGTTCAGGGGCTTGGGCGTGCCGAGGCTGCGCGGCGGCGGACGCGGCGACTACGTGGCGCGGGCCACGATCGAGACGCCGCAGAAGCTGTCCAAAGAGCAGCGCCGCCTGATGGAGCAGCTGCGCGACTCGTTCGGCGCGAACGGCAACGGCGCAGGCCGGTTCGGCGGCAAGCGCTAGCCTGCATGCCCGCGCGCAAGCCCAAGCGGGCGCGGTGGCTCGAGATATCCGTCGCCGCGCCCCACGAATACGTCGAACCCATCGCCAGCCTCTTCAGCCGCTACGGGCGCGGCGGAGTGGTCATCGAGGAGGCGGGCGGCCATAACCCGGACGAGGGCGAACCTCCCCCGGCGGAGCGCTCGGCGCTCCTGCGCGCCTACCTCCCCGTCTCTTCGCGCTACCGTCGCAACCGTGAAATGCTCCACATCGGCGTCGGCCTCGTCCGCCAACTGGCGCCGCTGCCCGAGCTGGCGGAGCGCGAGATCGACGAACAGGAGTGGGAAGAGGCGTGGAAGGCGCACTTCTCACCGCTCCGCGTCGGACGGCGGCTGCTGATCCGCGCGCCGTGGCACGATGCCCCCGCCGCGCCGGACGACGTGACTATCGTTCGGTACGGGTCACCACCCGACGACGCGGCATATGTTGGAGTGCGTGGAGCGGTTCGCCGCGCCGGGCGCTCATGTGCTGGACGTGGGCGCGGGGTCGGCCATTCTGATGGTCGCGGCGCTCAAGCTGGGCGCCGACCGCGCCGTCGGCCTCGATATCGACCCGGTGGCGGTCAGAACGGCGCGCGCCAACCTGCGCGCCAACGGCGTGGCCGCCCGCGCGGCGGTGCTCAACGGCTCGCTGCCCCACCCGCGCGTCGCCCCCGGCGTGTTCGACCTCGCGCTGGCGAACATCGCGGGCGCGGCGCTCGTTACGCTCGCCCCGCATCTGCGCGCGGCGCTTCGCGGCGGAGGACGCCTAGCCGTGTCCGGCATCCTCACCGACCACGCCCTCGACTTGGAGCGCGCCTTCGCCGCCAACGGCCTCCGCGTAACGGAGCGGCTCACGGACGGCGATTGGGTGACGCTGGCGTGCGAGGCGGTGTAGGGGGAGGGCGTTACGCAACATCCCTGCCCGGGAAGGAGGCAGGCCGCGGCCAGCGTTCCCTACCGCGCCAGTGCTAGCACCAGCACGTCAGCAGCATGGCGCCGATGGCCACGGCCAACGGCGGCCTGCCGAGTAAGGCGATGGCTGCGCCGGCCCCTCGCTCGCGGGCCAGGCGCGTCGCTCCTAGCGCCCCCGACAGCGCCTCGTCGGGGCTGACGGCTAGGCGGCCTGCGTAGGCGGCTACGGCGGCGCCCGCGCGCTCCGTCGCCGACAGCGCTCGCTCCAACGGCTCCTGCAAGAGCGCGCGCGCGGGCGCGGCGCCCTTCCGGTACAGCCAATCGGCGTCCAGGGTCACCGTCGCCTCTCCTCCCAGCCGCTCGCGCAGCAGCCAGAAGCCCAACGCCGTGAACCCCAGCATCTGCAGCGTCCGCACTACGTGGTCGGCGGTGTAGGGAACGGCAGCAGATCGTACAGCGCCGCCGGGTACACGCCGATGCCGACGCACAGCGCCGCCGCCAAGAACATCGCCACGAGCATGCTCCGAGGCGTCCGCGCCACCTGGATATCATCCCGCCGCCGACCGAACCACGTGAAGTAGGGGAGCTTCAGTCCCGTGTGCAGGAAGGTGCCGACCGACGCCAGGTACAGCAGCGCCACCGCCCAGTAGAGGTGCTCCTTCTCCGCCGCGTACAACACCAGCGACTTCGACACGAACCCACTGAACAGCGGGAACGCCGAAATCGCAAACGCGCCTACCATGTACAGCGCCGCCACCGTCCGCATCCGATCCCCGATGCCCCCGAGCGACGTCAGCGTCCGCCGCCCCGTCGCGTAGATGGCCGCCCCCGCCCCCATAAACAACAGCCCCTTGTAGATGACGTGTGCGAACGCATGCGCCGCCGCCCCGTTGAGCGCAATCTCCGTCCCAATCCCCACCCCGGCGACCATATAGCCCACCTGGCTGATGATGTGGTACGCCAGCAGCCGCCGGATGTCGTTCTCCAGCACTGCGAAGATCACGCCGTACAGCGCCATAATCACGCCCAGCACGATGAGAATCTCCCACCCCGCGAACCCTCGCGCCAGCGCATACACCGCCGTCTTGGTCGTGAACGCGCTCAGGAATACGCTGCCCGCCACTCCCGCCTCCGGGTAGGCGTCCGACAGCCACGCGTGCAGCGGAACCACGGCTGCGTTGATGGCGAACCCGCCCAGGATCAGCCAGCCGGCGATCGACCCTTCGAACAGCGTGAAGTCCAGCGAGCCGCCCGCGCCCAAGTGCCACAACACTCCGGCCAGCAGCGCGCTTCCGCCCACTAGGTGCACGTACAGGTAGCGGACGCCTGCCGCCCGCGAGCCGGGGAAGCCTCCCGCCCACACCAGGTACGCCGACGCGAGGGCCATCACTTCCCAGAACAGCACTAGCGTCAGCAGGTCGCCCGCGAACACCACGCCCAGCGAGGATCCGGCGTACGCCAGCGCCGACGCCTGCTGCAGCCGATCTTCCAGATGCCACGCGTATATCCCCCCCAATATCGCCGCGATTGCGAACACGTACCCGAACACGATGCTCATCTTGTCGGCCCGCAGCGGCTCCAACTCCATCGACAGCCACGTGAACCGCAGCGAGTCGCCCGCGTCCAGCGCCAACGCCAGCTGGGCGAGGACCAGCGTCGGCGCGACCACAGCGATGGTCTTGCGGACGACGCCTGCGGGCGTCAGCGCCACTAGCAGCGCCCCGACCAGCATGATGACGACGGGAGGCAGGCTATTCATCGCCACCCTCTCCCGGCTCCGCCTCCACGCGCTCGCCCGTGTATGGGTCGTCGCGCCGCATCAGAAACGCGTGCCCCGCCCACTTGGAGACGACCACAATGCCGACGCAGCCCACGAACCCGAACCCCGTCCAGAACAGCAACCACGTGCTGCCTGCGAACAGGTGCTCCCGGTGGTCGACAAGCAGCGTCTCCGCCAGCGCCGACAGCGCCAGCCCTGCCACGATTGCGACGGCGAGGCGGCGGTCGAGACTCATGGCGCCCTCTCCGCCGTCGGCGCCGCCGCCGGGAATGCGTCCGCCGCCACGCTCGACGCTAGTTCGAAGAACCCGAGCGGCAAGTCCGGCGCTACTCCCCAGACGCGATCGGAACCACCATGCGCGCGTCCGCCTCGCCGAACCGCGGAAAGGCCGGCGAGCGCTCCCCGAAGGCGCGGATGACGATCGGGAAGAGATACGCCGCACTCAGCACCCCGCTCACCATGTAGAGGATCAGGAAGGCCTGCTGGCCCACTTCCGCCGCTCCCCACCCCAAGTACCACTTGCTCGTAAACAGGATGAACGGCGGGATGCCCACCATGCTCAGCGACGCAAGGGCGAACGCGCCCATCGTAATCGGCATCTGCCGCCCTATCCCCGCCATTCCGCTCACCTGGTCGCGGTGCGTCCGCACGTGAATCGCCCCCGCGCAGAAGAAAAGCGTGATCTTCGTCACCCCATGCCCCACCATGTGCAGCAGCGCCCCGGTCAATGCCAGCGGCCCCAGCAGCGCCACCCCCAGCACGATGTACGACAAATGGCTGATGGTCGAGTAGGCCAGCCGCCGCTTCAGATTGTCGTGCCGCAGCGCCAGGAAGGAGGCGAGGATGAGCGTCGCGCCCGAGGCGGCGGCTATCACCTGCCATGCCCCCATGTCGCGCAGCAAGTCGGCGCCGAACACGAAGATAAGCACGCGCACCATCCCGAACACCCCCGCCTTCACGACCGCCACCGCGTGCAGCAGCGCCGACACCGGCGTCGGCGCCACCATCGCCGCCGGAAGCCACGAGTGCATCGGCATCACCGCCGCCTTCACTCCGACCCCGCCCACGAGCAGGAAGAACAACGCCCACAACTGACCGTCCGTCCACCATCGCTGCTCGCCGAGGAATCCCCCCGCGCGGAAGGATGCGTCCACCCCAAGCATCGCCAGCCACGCCGCCGCGCCGATGAGCGCGAGGCCGCCGGTGAGCGTGTAGGCGAGGTATTTCCTCCCCGCCCGCACCGCCTCCGGCGTCTCCCGATGCACCACCAACGGGTAGGTGAACAGCGTCAGCAACTCGTAGAAGAGTACGAAGGTCAGCAGGTTCGCGGCGAAGGCGACCCCCAACGCCGCGCCGACACTCAGCGCGAATGCGGCGTAGAAGCGGCTCTGCTTCTGCTCCTCCAGCCCGCGCATGTAGCCGATGGAGTAGACGGCGGCCAGCACCCACAGGAAGGAGGCCAGCAGCGCGAATAGCATCCCCGCCGCGTCCGCGCGCAGCGTCACCTCGATCCCCGGCGACAACTCCACCAGCGATGCCGTCGCCGCCTTTCCCTCCAATGCGTCCGGCAGCAGCGCGGCCACCAGGCCGAGCGTCGCAAGCGCCCCCGCGATGGAGACGCCCTCGCGCGCGTTCGGCCAGCGGCCGAGCATCGGCGCGGCGGCGGCAACGATTAGTGGCGCGAGCACCACCAAGAAGGGCAGCGGCGAGCTTATGACCTCGCCCATCACAACCCCGGCTCCAGCACCCGCTCCATCACCACCACGTTCAGCACGCCAAGCACTATCGCCGCCAGCGCCAGCAGCGCCATTGGCAGCGTTACGTCGAGCGGCGATTCGCGCACGCCGCCATCCTGCGCGGACGCGGCGGCGTCACTCTCAGACCCGTCGTCCGCGCCCCCGGCGATGACCGGCGCTGGGGCGAGGTAGAGGCGCTCGATGACGCGGAAGAGATAGACCGCCGAGAGCAGGCTCGACGCCAGCACCACGGCCAACACGAACCACAACCCCTCGTCGATGGCCGCGATGGACAAGTACCACTTGCTGAAGAATCCCGCCGTCGGCGGTATGCCCACCATCGCCACCGCCCCGACCGCGAACACGGAGCTGGTGACCGGCATCCGACGTCCCACGCCTGCAAGCATCCGCACGTCGCTCACGCCCGCCCCCATCCGCATGCTCATCGCCACTAGGAAGAGCGCCCCTTTCATCAAGGCGTGGTTCATCACGTGCAGCAGCGCTGCCGCGAGTCCCAACGGCGTCGCTATGCCGATGCCCACCGCTAGCAGCCCCAACTGGCTCACGCTGCTATAGGCCAGCATGCGGCGCAGGTCGCGCTGTCCCATCGCCGCGTAGGCGCCGTAGACCGAGCCCGCTAGCCCCAGCGCAATCAGCGCTTGCGACACCGGAACCTCCTCGGTCAGGTAGCCCTCCGGGAACACGCTCAAGAACATCCGCACCATCACGTAGGCGCCCACCTTGGTCATGATGGGCGCGATGAGCGAGTTCACCGACGACGGCGCGAACGTGTAGGCGTCCGGCAGCCACAGGTGCAGCGGAATCAGCGCCATCTTCACCCCCAGCCCTGCGAAGATGAACGCTGCGCCCACCGCGACGCTTATGTTCGGCTCCGTCTCCGCGAGCAGCCGCGCGGTGTCCGCTATGTTCAGCGTTCCTGTCGTGAAGTAGAGGAACGCCACGCCCAGCAGGTAGAAGGAGCCGCCCACCGTGCCCAGGATCAGGTAGCGGTACGCCGCGAACATCCCTGCGCGCCCCCCCAGCGACACGAGCGCGTAGGCCGCCAGCGACGATATCTCCATGAAGACGAACACGTTGAACAGGTCGCCCGTCACCACCATCCCCGTCAGCCCGGCCAGAAGCAGCAGAACCAGCGCGTAGAAGAGGCCCCGCCGCCCCGCCGCCTCCCGCGCCGCCGCACGGCGCGCAGCGACGACCACCATCAGCGCCACGCTCGTTATCACCGCCGCTACGAATGCCGAGACGTGATCGACGACGTACTCGATGCCTATCGGCGGCGCCCAACCGCCCAGCGTGTAGCGCAGCGCCTCGCCCTCAGCGACGACCTCCGCGAGGGCGAGCGCCGACATAGCCGCTGAGAGCGCAATCGCCGCAACGCTCAGCGGGAAGACGGCGCGCGGCGCCCACAGCCCGGCGAGCGGAACCACCAGCGACGCCGCTAGCAAGGGCAAGGGGATGAGGATCGGCAGGTGCTCCACGCGCCCTACCGCCGCAGCTCGTCGAGGATGCGCTCCTCGTCCAGGTCGCCGAACGCGCGGTGCAGCCGCACCATGAACGCCAGCGCCACCGCCGTAATCGCCACGCTCACCACGATCGCCGTCAGCATCAGCACATGCGGCAGCGGATTCACGAAGTCCTCCGCGTGCGGGTTGTGCTGCCCGTGCCAGAGGATGGGCACCGTCGCCCCCGTGTGCATCGACCCGACGATGAAGAACAGGATGATGGCCGATTGGAAGATATTGAGGCCGATTAGCTTCTTCACCAGACTGCGCTTGCCCAGCATCCCCCACACGCCTACGCCCAGCAGCGCGCCGATCATCCAGAACGGGAAGCGGGCGGCGACCTCCTCCACGCTACTGCTCCTCCCCCTCTTCATCGCCGCTGCGAGGAGCCGTCAAATAGTCGGCGGCTAACGACAGCGTCCCGAACACCGCCAGCGCAACGCCGATCTCGATGCCGAACACGCCCATCTGCCGCCGCGTCAGCTCGCCCGGCAAGGCGTAGTCCAGCCACTCCAGCGGAATCGCCCCATAGTCGAGGTAGTCGCCGCCGAACAGCATCGCCAGGATGCCTGTCCCCGTGTACAACACCATCCCCAGCACGGTAACTACGATCAGCGTGCGCCTCGAGAAGATACTGCTCTCGCTCTTTCGCCCGAGCGTGAGCCACGAGAGGATGAGACCCGCCGCGAGGATCGCCCCGGCCTGGAATCCGCCCCCGGGCGAAAGCTCTCCGTGCACGAGCACGTAGAGGCCGTAGAGCATGATGGCCGGCGTCATCACCGCGCGCACCATGAAGTGCAGGAGCGCGCTTTCGTGCCGCTCACTCATGCCGTTCCCTCCGCGCAAGCGCCAGCAGCACTGCCAACCCCGCCGTGAATATCACCACCGTCTCCCCCAGCGTGTCGTAGCTCCGGTAGTCGGCCAGCACCGCCGACACGACATTCTCCACCCCGATGTCTTCTTCCACGTGCTCCACGTAGTAGGGCGCCACGTAGTTGCTGGCGGGCGCGTCCGGGTCGCCTCGGTCGGGCAGGTCGACGGACGCGGCGATGAACAGCGTCGCCGTCCCTAGCGCAAGCGCGAGCGCGAAGAGCCTCAATCGACCGACCTTCGCTTCATCAGGCTCACGGCGCCGATGAACAGCACGCCCGTAACTCCGGCGCCTAGGGCAATCTCCGTCAGCGCCACGTCTACCGCGCCCATCAGCGCCATCAGCGTCGCCGCTAGGAAGCTGTAGATTGTGAGCGTGGCGACTGCGGCGATGAGGTCGCGCGTCCACAGCGCCAGCACGGCGGCGGCCAGCAGCAGCGCGTAGAGCGCCATCTCCAACTGCCAGATCACGCCTGCCCCTCCGGGTCCGCCCGCGTCCGCTTCCACGGCGCAAGCCCCGACTGCAACGCCGAGCGCGTGAGCACGTGCGCGCCGATGGGGTTCGCCATAGCGATGAACATCAGGATGAGCACCAATTTGAGGCTGACGATTGTCGCGCCGTCGTGCAGCGCCAGCCCCGCCAGCACCAGCGCGATGCCCAGCGTGTCCGACTTCGAGACGGCGTGGACGCGCGTGTAGAAGTCGGGCATGCGCAACAGACCCAGCGCCGCCACTGCGATGAAGAACAGGCCTACGGCCATCATCGCCGTCCCCGCAGCGCTCATTCGCCCTCTTCCTTGGAGCGCCGCGCCAGGTACTTGGCCGCCGCTACCGTCCCGATGAAGTTCAGCAGCGCGTAGGTCAGCGCCAGATCGACGAACATATCGGGCCGTTCGTAGACGAATCCCACCGCAACGATGAGCGCGACGACGTTCGTCCCCACCATCCCCGCGGCCAGGATGCGGTCGTACACCGTCTGCGCGATGAACAGGCGAATCATTCCCATCGCGATCAGCGCCGTCAGCGCTGCCGCAACTATCCCGAACACGCCCCCGCTCACTCCGGCGCCTCCTCAAGGCCATCCACCTCGCGCACGGCGGACGCGACGCCGCCCTCGCCGAACACCCACCCCACGCGGCGCAGCAGAGTTCCCTCCTCGAGGCCGCGCCGCGAACTAGCAGGAACGCAGTGAACGACGAACCGCTTGGCCGTCATCTCCACCGTCACCGTGCCCGGCGTCAGGGTGATGGAGTTGGCCAGCAGCACGTGCGCCGCCTCCGTCGTCAGGGGCGAGTCGAACTCCACTATCACCGGATCCACCGGCAGGCGTGGATCGAGCACGACCCGCGCCACCAGCAGGTTGGCCAGCACGATCTGCCAAAGCAGCCAAGGCGTGTAGACGGCGAAGCGCAGCCAACTCGCCGCGAACCACCCGAACCCTGAGGGCGCGCCTCCAAACTCCATCGGAGCCGCCGGGCGGAAGATACGCTCGGTGATGAGCACGACGATGACGCTACAGACCGCCCCAGACAGGAGGAACAACCCCTCGATCAGCCCCGATAGGCCGATCCACAGGGCGAACAGCAGCGCCGCGTAGCCGACCCGCCTCACCAGCGGACGCCTCCAACCGCGCTCGATGCCGCCGCGCTCCGCGCCGCTAGCCACCGTCCGCCTCGCTTGCGGCATCTGAGTCATGCGCAAGATTCAGCATGCGCCAAACCATAGCGAACGCGCCGCAATTATGCCCGCCCCCCGCGCCCATATAATGCGGCGCGTGACGCTTGACTTCCGCATCGGCAGCGCCGACGCCCCCAAAGGCCATGCGCTCCTCTACTTCACCGACGCGGCCGGCGGGCGGACGCTCGCCACTTACGTGCTAGTCCTGCCCATCAAGATGGACATCGGCAAGTACCTGCCGCCGATGCTCGCCTCGCAGCTGGGCAGCATCGTCGGCGGGCCTATGGGCTCGGGGCTGGGCGCGTTCGCCGCGCCACCCGTGCCCGAAGAGGCGCCCGCCGTCGGCGCCCTTGAACGCCTCGCCCGTCTGCGGAACGATGACCTCGTCGATGGCGGCAGCCTCGACGCCTTGGATGTCGCCCGCATGATGCAGGCCGCAGCCGACGCCGTCCAGGAATACGCCGCCCTCTATCAATCGCACGCCGACTCCGTGCCTGAGGTCGCCATCGCCGAGGCCGACCGCCTCCAAGACGCCGCCGCGTCCTCCGATGTCAACCGCGTGCTCTTCGAACTGCTGAGTGACCGCGACAAGCTCGCCGAATTGGCCAAGCTGGTTGGCGTGCTGCGCTTCGCCCTCGACCGGGGCAACGAGGAGTTGGCGGGCGAAACGGAGACGGCGATGGCCGCGCTGGAAGCGTTGCTGCCCAAGCACTACTGGGTCGGGCGCGTCCGCAGCGCCGCCAAAGACCTGTCCGGTGCCGGCGAGGCGCTCTCGCGTCTCCTCATCGACCGCTGCTACCGCCTTCTGGAAGAGGACTTCGCCGGAGTGGAGCAGTTGGAGCGGGAGATAGAAGCGCTGCCTGGCAGCGCCTAGCGCGTCCGCCTCCACCCACGCTTCCGAAAGGAGACACTTGCGTAATCCCGGCCTCTTTATGCGGGGTGCGCCGAGAGGCGGCTAGCCCCTTGGCTGGGGGCGTGGGGGTATCCCCCACAAAAGGGTTTTTATTTCTTGGGGGGTAGGGAGTGGGGAGACAAAGTAAC
>JAGWBE010000007.1:32998-35872 GCA_021296055.1 Dehalococcoidia bacterium
GGTGCGGCGGCGCGCAGGCGCGCCGCCGCTACGACGCGAGGAAGTCGATGATGAGCTGCGCCGTCTCCGCGGGCTGCTCCCAGTGCGGGCTGTGGCCCGTCGGCAGCAGCACGTACTTTGCGCCCGGTATCACCCACGGTTTGACGGACTGGCTCATGTCGCCGCCAAGCGCCTCGTACTCCTCCGTCCACGTCGGATAGGGGTCCATCACGTCGCCCTTGCCCCAGACGACCATGGTTGGATTCGTGATGCGCGCCAAGCGCCGTTGGATGAGGTAGCGGTTGCGGATGCGCTGCGTCTGCATCTGATGGAGCAGCGGGTTCAGGCTCGCCAGCGCGTTGGGCCGGTCGGCGGCGGCCTTCGACGCGGCGGCCACCGGCTCGATCACCGCGTCGTCCGCCTTGGACGCGTCGAGGAACTGCTCCAGCGTCCGCTCCCGCACTTGCTCCAGCGTCGGCACGGAAGGCGCGTTGCCGATCCCGGCCGAAGGCTCCACGTTCATGCCCGCCGAGCACAGCAGCACCAGCTTGTCGATGCGGTGCGGGCTTTCGTAGGCGAAAATCGCCCCCATCCACCCGCCCGCCGAGTGCCCCACGTAGTGCGCTCGCTCCACGCCCATCCGATCCATGAACTCGCGGAAGCCGTCGATGATCGTGTCGAACGTCGGCGCGTCCGTCAGGTCGCGGTCGCCCATTCCGAACCCCAGCATGTCCACCGCGTAGCAGTGGAACCGCTCCGCGAATCGGTCGAGCACCGGCAGATAGGAGTGCGCTCCGTTGGAGAACCCCATCCCGTGCACCAACAGCAGCGGCGGCCCCTCCCCTGCCTCGATGTAGCGAACCCTCCCCGACGTGAGTTGGATGAACTTGTCGACGGCGGCGACGGCGACCATGCCTGCCCTCCTGGTGGTAGTGCCGCCGTTCTATCGCTTGCCGCCCGCGCGGTCAAGGGGAGGTCGCCACCTGCCTTTTGCGCCTTTCACTCCAATATCATGTAATGGCAATGCCGTGTCAGCAAGGGGCAGCACGCGGCCGCGGCGCGCCCCTGATGAGGGGCTAGCCCGGCCTCCCAGGCGCCCGCTCGCCCCTATAATCATCTCATGTCCTCTGTCATCGAGGCAGCCGCGCTCACGAAGCACTATGGCGCCGTGCGCGCGCTGCAGGCGCTCGACCTGGCGGTAGAGCAGGGGGAGGTGTTCGGCTACCTCGGGCCGAACGGCGCGGGGAAGAGCACCACCATCCGCCTGCTGCTCGACTTCATCCGCCCCACGGCGGGGAACGTGCGCGTGTTCGGGCTGGACGCGCGGCGCGGCGGGCTGGCGATACGGCGGCGCACGGGCTACCTGTCGGGCGACCTGAGCCTCTACCCCGCAATGACGGGGCGGGAGTTGCTGACCTACGCCGCCCACTTGCGCGGCGGCGTGGGCATCGACGCCGCCTACGTCGAGCGCCTGCTCGACCGCTTCGACGCCGACCCGACCGTGCCGCTGCGGGAGCTCTCACGCGGCAACCGCCAGAAGATCGGCATCGTCCACGCCTTTATGCACCGCCCCGACCTGCTGGTGCTGGACGAGCCGTCCACTGGCCTCGATCCGCTGATGCAGCAGGAGTTCTACCGCCTGCTGCGGGAGACGACGGCGGAGGGGCGGACGGTGTTCATCTCGTCGCACATCCTGCCAGAGGTCGACCAGGTGGCCGACCACGTGGGCATCATCCGCAAGGGCGTGCTGGAGGCGGTGGAGGAACCTGCGGTGTTGAAGCAGCGCGCCGGGCGGTTCGTGGAGGCGCGGTTCGGCGGCGCGAGCGCAGGCGCGGAAGCGGAGGTGGCGGAGCGCCTGGGGCGGCTGCCCGGCGTGTCGGACGTGGCGTTGACGGACGGAGCGTTGGCGTGCCGCATCGAGGGGTCGATGGACGCCCTCGTCAAGGCGCTGGCGCAATACAAGGTTGAGGAGTTGACGACGCGGGAGGCGAGCCTGGAGGACGTGTTCCTGGGCTACTACGAGCGGGAGGCGAAGTAGGGCGATGCTCCGCACTATCTTGCTCAAGACGCTGTGGGAGCAGCGGCGCTCGCTGGCGTGGTGGTCGGCGGGGATGGCCGCCGCCGTGCTGCTGATCGTGCTGGTCTATCCGTCGGTGCGCGACGTGCCGGAGTTCCGCCAACTCATTGACGGCCTGCCCGAGGTGGTGCGCAACCTGTTCCTGGGCGCGGGCGTGCTCGACTTCCTTTCGCCCACCGGCTACCTACACTCGCGCTTCTTCGCCTTCCTCGCGCCCGCCGTCTTCCTCGTCTACGCCATCGGACAGGGCGTCGGCGGCGTATCGGGCGAGGAGGAGCGTGGGACGATCGAGGCGCTGCTGTCCGCGCCCGTCGCGCGCTGGCGCCTCGTCGTCGAGAAGTTCGGCGCGCTCGTGTGCGGCATGGCGATCCTGGCGGCGGCCACCTTCGCCGCCGTTTGGGCGGGAGGAACGGCGGTGACGATGGACATCGCCGTGGTCCGCATCTTCCACGCCGTGCTGAGCCTGGCGTTGCTGGGGATCATGTTCGGGGCGCTCGCGCTGGCCGCGGGCGCCGTGACGGGCAACAAAGGCCTGAGCGTGGGACTGCCCGCCGGCTTCGCCGTCGCCGCCTACCTGGTGGACGCCCTCGCGCCGCTAGTGGACGCGCTCGACGCGCTGCGCGTGCTCTCGCCCTTCCGCTACTACGGCGAGGCCGTGCCCCTCGCCAACGGCATCGACTTCGCCCACGCGGCGGTGCTTGCACTCGCGGCGCTTGTGCTGGCCGCCGCCGCCGCCCTCGGCCTCGAACGCCGCGATCTGCGCGTGTAGGCGCGTCGGACGCCACGCCAAGATTCATGCCAAAACACCCCTGGCGACG
>JAGWBE010000007.1:35975-39769 GCA_021296055.1 Dehalococcoidia bacterium
TCCCGCCGGATTGGGCGGGAGACCGGCGCTGCGCCTCTGTCGTGAAGGACGGGCAGAGGGCGTATCGGCGAAGTTGCGAAAATGCGCTAGTGTAAGACGAAATCCGCAGGCATGAGCGCGTCGGCTGGCGTTTTCGGCGCTTTGACACCCTTGGACGGGGGTGCGTAGGGTGAGGCCGCACCCCCCAGCGGGTCCATCCGGTGTAGCGCCTGGCGGCGCACTCTGCACTCCCCCACTGCAACCCATACCCATGGCTGTCTATGCCTGCTGGGTTACCGCCGCCAACGCCCGCCCAGAGAGCCTAGCCCGGCATACGCAACAGCGAGGAGGTCGTGAGCCGATGAACGGACAAACCGAGCCTCTGCGGATGAGCGTCCGGAACCTGTGGAAGGTCTTCGGCCCCGCCGCCGGCCCCGACGTGGCGGAGCGGCTTGCGGGCATGAGCAAGACCGAGGTGCAGGAGGAGCTCAAGTCGGTGGTCGCTCTGCGCGACGCCAGCTTCGACGTGACCTCCGGCGAGACCTTCGTCGTGATGGGCCTGTCGGGCAGCGGCAAGTCCACCCTGGTGCGCTGCCTCATCCAGCTCATCGAGCCGACCATGGGGCAGATTTTCGTCGACGGCGAGGACGTGCTCGGCTACACAGAGGAAGAGCGTATCGAGTTCCGCCGCAAGAAGACCGGCATGGTGTTCCAGTACTTCGGCCTGCTGCCCCACCGCACGGTGCTCGACAACGCCGCGTGGGGTCTCGAGGTGCAAGGTCTGCCCGAGTCTGAGCGCCGCGCCCGCGCGATGGAAGTGCTCGAGATGGTCGGCCTCGCCGGATGGGAGAACTATCGCCCATCCTCCCTCAGCGGCGGCATGCAGCAGCGCGTCGGCCTCGCCCGCGCCCTCGCCTCCGACCCCGAGATTCTCCTGCTCGACGAGCCATTCAGCGCCCTCGACCCCCTCATCCGCCGCGATATGCAGGGCGAGCTCCTCCAACTCCAGCAGCAGATGAAGAAGACCATCGTCTTCATCACGCACGACCTCGCCGAGGCCATCCGCGTCGGCAACCGCATCGCCATCATGCGCGACGGCGCCATCGTCCAGATCGGAACCCCCGAACAGATCATGTCCAACCCCGCCGACGACTACGTCGCCGACTTCACGCGTGACGTGCGGCGCGCCACCGTCATCACCGTGGGCTACATGATGGAGCACCCGACCACCCGCGTCCGCGAGGACGACTCGCCCGACGCGGCGGTGCGCGCGATGGAGGCCGCAGGCGCTGACGCCGTGTTCGTCTGCACCGGCGAGGGCCGCTACGTCGGCGAGGTCACCCTCGAAGAGGCCAAGCAGTCGCTACGCCGCGGCGACGGCGCCGTCCGCGCGCCCGTCGACCGCCGCTTCGCTCCCATCCAGCGCCAACAGTCCATCGAAGAGGCTCTCGCCAACGCGTGGGACCAGCACGGCAGGCTCCCCGTCGTGGACGAGTCCGGCCTACTGGTCGGCGAGGTCGAGCGCGACGCGCTCATCCAAGCCGCCTTTGAGGCCGAGGCGACGGAGGCGGCGAGCGTCTAGGCGCTCGAGGAGGCGAATCATGGCCATAGCCGCACCCCCAAAGGAGACGGGGCGCCCTGGAGCGCCGCCCTCCGCTCCCCCCCGCAAGGGCTTACAACTGAACCGGTGGCAGCGCGCCGCCTTGACCATCGGCGGATTCATCGTGGCGATGCTCGCCGCAGCCGGAATCTGGGGCTCGCAGATGGAGTTCCCCGCAGACGTCGGGCCGCCCATCGCCGACTGGGTGAACGACACCATCCGCACCATCACCCGCAACTTCTCCTTCATCTTCGACACCATCGCGGACGTCGTGCTGCGCTTCCTCCTATGGCTGGAGAGCATCTTCCTGTGGATTCCCTGGCCCGTGATGGTCGGCGGCATCGGCTACGTGGCGTGGCGCATGGTCAGTTGGCGCATGGCGCTGTTCTCCATGCTGGCGCTCGCGGCGGTCGGCTTCACGGGACTCTGGCCCTCCGCTATGGAGACCACCGCTCTCATCGTCGTCGCTGTCGTCATCTCCATCGCCGTCGCCATCCCCTTGGGCATCCTGGCGGCGCGCAGCAACACTATCGACGCCATCCTCCGTCCATTCCTCGACGGCATGCAGACCATGCCGTCCTTCGTCTACCTCGTGCCGGCGATCATGCTGTTCGGCATCGGCAACGTGCCCGCCATCTTCGCCACCGTCATCTACGCCGTGCCTCCGGCCATCCGCCTCACTAGCCTCGGCATCCGCCAGGTGACGCCGCAGGTAGTGGAGGCCGCGCAGTCCTTCGGGACGACGCGCCGCCAACTGCTGCTCAAGGTGCAGCTGCCGATGGCCATCCCCAGCATCATGGCCGGCGTCAACCAGACGACGATGATGGCGCTCGCTATGGTGGTGGTCGGCGCGCTCGTGGGCGCGGGCGGCCTCGGCGAGGACGTGCTCCGCGCGCTCCAGCGCTTCCAGCCTGGCGAGGCGCTGCTGGGCGGTCTGGCCATCGTCGTCCTCGCCATCATCGTCGACCGCGTTACCCAAGCATGGGCCAGGGAGCGCCAGGAGGCGCTGCGCACCGACGCACATTAGGCGCAAAGGGCGTCCGGTTCGCCGGGCGCCGCTCCCCGCCTCGCCGCGGGGGCCAACAAAGACCCATTGGAGGAATAAGACCGTAATGAACGTGCGATATCTGAGACCGTTGATCGCCCTCGCCGGCCTTGCGCTGGCGGCGGCGGCGCTCGCCGCCTGCGGCGGCGAGGACCCGACGCCCACCCCGCGGCCCACGGCGACCGTCCCCCAGATGCAGCCCACGCCCACCTCGCCTCCGGCGATGGACAAGCCGAGGCTCATCTTCTCCGACCTGAACTGGGACAGCGCCCAGATTCAGAACGCGGTGGCTCGCTTCATCTTTGAGAACGGCTACGACTACGAGACGGACGCCGTGTTCGGCGGCACCATCCCGCTGATGGAGGCGCTGACGCGCGGCGACACGCACATCTCCATGGAGATTTGGCTGCCCAACCAGCAGGTGGCCTACGACACCGCCATCGCCGAGGGCACCATCACCTCCATCGGCAAGAGCCTCGAGGACAACTGGCAGTCGGCCTTCATCATCCCGCAGTACACCGCCGACGCGAACCCGGGCCTGCGCGCCGTCGAGGACCTGCCCGACCACATGGAACTGTTCGTCACCGCCGACTCGAGGGGCAAGGCGCGCCTCATCACCTGCATCCCCGGCTGGGAGTGCGAAGGCGTGAACGAGAAGAAGGTCGTCGCCTACGGCCTCGAGGACACGGTTGAGTTGGTCAACCCCGGCTCGGGCGAGGCGCTCAACGCCGAGATCCTCTCGGCCTTTGAGAACGAAGAGGACGTGCTCTTCTACTACTGGGGTCCGACCACGCTGTCGCACAGGCTCAACACCGAGTTCGACGGCTACGTCATCCTCGAAGAGCCCCCCTACTCGGTCGAGTGCTGGGAAGGCGACAACGGGTGCGCCTACCCGACCGCCGAGGTGCTGATCACCGTCCGCACCGAGCTGCTCGACTCCGCGCCCGACGTGGTCGAAGTTCTGAGAAATTGGGACTGGAGCGCCAGCAACCAGCTGGTCGCCGAGGGCTACTTCGTCGACACCGGCGCCGAGTACGGCGACGTCGCCACCTGGTGGCTCGCCAACAACGACGCCTGGAAGAGCTGGGTGACCAGCGAGGCGGCGGCCAAGATTGAAGCGGCGCTCTAAGCGCTAACGCTTCCGCGATAACCGAGTGGGCGGCCCGCACC
>JAGWBE010000053.1:0-4739 GCA_021296055.1 Dehalococcoidia bacterium
GGCTGGCCGCCCCTCGGCGCTCCCCGCGCGAAGAGGTTCGGATTACGCAACATCCTCCTTTCGCGGGAGTGACGGAGTAGCGCGCCGCCCGGCTTTGCGGCGCGGCGTAGTATCGTAGGCGGCGCCACTCCGCGCCCAGGCTCCGCTGCCATGATGCGTATGCGCAACCCTCTGCCCCACCTTTGCATGGACTGCGGTCTGCTGTACCGGCGAGCGGCTTCGCCTGGCAGTCCACGTCTGGAGGTGGCCGCCCGCCGGCGTCGGCGGACGGTTCAGGCCGACGCGGAGGAGAACCGCTCCTACGTGTGGGGCTGCCGCCACAGCGTATGGGCGGAGGGCCAACCCGAGCGGGTGTGGCGGGCCGAGGTAGCCAAGGCGCGCTACTGCCCCTATTTCATCGCGCACGTGGAGGAGGCCGACCCCGAATCCCACATCGAGATGGCGCGGGCGAAGCTGTGGGAGCGCAAGCCCATCGGCGGCGTAGGATTGGCGGTCGCCGCCGCGGCCGGACTGCTGGCGATCGTCGTCGTATTGGCGACGCTCGCGGGCAGCATCTTCAACTGACGCGCCGCCCGATGAAGGCAAGCGAGCCGGACGAGGGGCTGATTCTTACGAGGCCGCGCGGGCTTGGCTCCTCCCCGCGTGAGCGGTGGTGGCGTGGGGAGCGGCTGCTCGCATGGCTGACGGGCTCGGCGCTGGCGCTGCTGGTGGCCGTGCCCATCGGGATGCTGGCGTTCGCGTCGGTGCGGGGGCCTGTGGGGGCGCTGCCGATACAGTCGCGCGCCTACTTCACACTCGACCACTACCGCGACGCGCTGCTGCGCGTGTCGAGTTGGCAGATGGCGCTGGACACCGCCGTCTACGTGGCGGGCGCGACGGCGGTCGCCTTGCTGTTCGGCCTGGCGCTGGCGTGGCTTGCCGTGCGCGCCAAGATTCCCGCGCCCAACCTGTTGGCGGCGCTGGTGGTCGCGCCCTTCCTTTTCCCTCCCTCGGCCATCACCGGCGGCTGGCTGAGGCTGCTGCGGCCCCGCAGCGGCGCAGTCAACGTGTTCCTGCGGGAGCACTTCTTCCAAGACGCGGCGAGCGGCCCGTTGGACACGGCGAACCTGCCGATGTTGATCCTAGGTCAGGGGTTGTTCATGGTTCCCATCACGTTCCTCGTGCTGGCGGCGGCGCTGCGCAACCTGAACGGCGCCTCCGAGGAGCTGAGCGCGGCGTCGGGCGGTTCGCCTGGGGCAACGTTGCGGCGGGTGACGATTCCGCTGCTGCTCCCGGCCATCCTGACCGGCGCCGTGCTGGGCGTCTGGTTCTGCCTCGATTGGATCGACGCGCCGTTCGACCTGGGCGCGATCGGCGCCGTTCACCTGCTCACCATCCGCCTGCACTTCCAGACCATCGGAAGCGTGGGCGGCTTCCCGAATTTCGGAGGCGCGGCGGCCCACGCCGTGCTCACACTGCTGGTCCTGGCGGCCCTCTTCTTCCTCTACGCTCGGTGGACGCGCCGGGGCTACGAGACGATCGGCGCGCCCGGCGCGTCGCCGGCGCGGCGGACGCGCGGGCCGTGGATGGCGCCGCTGTTGGCCGCCGCCCTGTTCTACCTGCTGGCTATGTGGGTGGCGCCGGGCTACAACCTCGCGTCGAGCGTGGCGCGCGGCGGGACGGACGCCATCGCCGCGGCGGCGTCGAGCGGGCGTTTCTGGGAGGCGGCGGCGAACTCCCTGATAGCGGCGGCGGGGAGCGCGACACTGGGGACGGCGGTCGTCTTGGCGGTAGCATGGCTGGTCGTGCGAGGGCCTCGGAGCGCGGGGCGCGGGCTGATGGACGCGCTCGCCACGGCGCCGCTGGTCGTGCCGGGGTTGCTGGCGGCCTCTGCCTTCCTGCTGGTGTACCTGTGGCTGGATTGGCTGCCGCTATGGGGGACGCACTTGGGCATCATCCTCGCGCTGTCCTACCGGCTCGCCATCCCCTACCGCTTGACCAACGCGGGCATGCGGCAAGTGGATCCGGCTATGGAGGAGGCGTCGGCGACGAGCGGAGCGCCGCCCTTGGCGACGCTGCGGCGCATCCTGCTGCCGCTGATGGCGCCGACACTAGGCGCGGCGTGGATCGTGTTCTTCGTGTTCGCCATCCGCGAGCGCACCGTGGTCTCCTACGTCGCCTTCCAGGTGCGCACGTTCACGACGATGGGGAGCGTGGCGGGCGAGCCGGGGGCGAACGCGGCGGCGGAGCTTGCAGCGCTGCTGATGTCGCTCGCCGTAGTGGCCGCCGTGCGTTGGCTGTCGCTACGCGCCGCAGCGCGGCAGTAGGGAGGGAGGCAGAGGGGGTCGTTAGGGGGATGCCTGATGGCATGATGGGCCAGTGGGGCGTGTGAGAGTGCTGCACTAGCCAGTAGCGCATAGCGCAAAGAGGCAAGGGGGCTGCCATGACGCAAGGAATGCCGGCAACGCGCGGCTGAGTCGCGCCGCGCTCGCCTTGGGCGGCGCGCTGGGACTGGCTGGATTGCTGCTTGCGGCCGGGTTCGTTGCTCATCGAACCAGTCGCCAGAGGGGCGACGTTCGTCGGGCGCGTCCAGGTCTTGGCCGCGAACGCCGCCCTGACGCACACGATGGCGCTGCTGAGCGCCTTGGGCTTCTTGCTGTTGCTCTTCGGCTTCCTAGCCCTCCGCCGCGTCGTGAGCGGCGAGAGCGCCGAGAGCGCCGAGAGCGCTGTGCCCGGGTTCGGCCTCCTCTTGTTGGCTTTCGCGGTGATTCTGTTTGCCGCCAGCGGCGGGATGAACCACATAATCGCTCACATCATCAACCACGGAGGGGAAGACAGAAGCCTGCGGACGCTGCTAACCACCGCCGTCAACGTCCAGGCCGTCAAGGCAGGCATCGTCATCATCGGCGGCTACGGCTACTTGCTAGGCTTCGCCTGCATCGCCCTCGCCCTGTCCCGCGTCTTCCCCTCAGGCTTCCACAAGATGCTCGCCCTGCTCGTGCTCCTCATCTGCCTCGTCGCGCTCGTGCTCCTGCTCATAGGCGACCACTTCCACAACCTGACCACCTTCTACGCCGTCGCAGAGAGGGCCGTCATACCCTTGAACCTCTGGGCCATCGTCCTCGGGGTCGCTATGTATCAAGGACACCCCAGCCTCACGCCCGCCCAATCCGACTAGCCTTCCCCGGCTTGACCGTCCCGCGCCGCCCTTGTAAACAAGGCGGGGCCGCCGGCGCGGCCCTACCCCTACTCCGCCCGGCAGGAGGCGCTCCCATATGACCATCGCAGACAAAGCCCGCATCGGGTTCCCCATGCCGCAGATATTCACCGGCGGCGCCGTCGACCGGGCGCTGATGCGGCAGGCGGCCGCCAACGCGGACGCGCTGGGCTACGACTCGCTGTGGACGCAGGAGCAGCAGTTCGGGCGGGCGGACTCGCTCGAACCGCTGGTGAGCCTCGCCGCCGCCGCCGCCCTTACCGAGCACGTCCGCATCGGCGTGTCTGTGCTGGTGATGGCGCGACATGACCCCATCCAATTGGCCAAGCAGTTGGCGAGCCTCGACCAGATCGCGGGCGGGCGCCTCATCGCGGGGGTGGGCGCCGGCAGGCCGAACGTCGCGCCAGGCGTCGAGGGCATGCCCACCGACCGCCGCCTGCTGCGCTTGGAGGAGGGCATCGGCGTGATGCGCGCGCTGTGGGCGAGCGACGACGCAACAACGGCGTGTCCATCAACCCCAAGCCCGTCCAGCGGCCAGGAATCCCGCTGTGGTTCGGCGCGAGTGCGGACGCTGCGCTGCGGCGCGCGGCCAAACTCGGCGACGGCTGGATGGGAGCGGGCTCGTCCTCGGTGGACGACTTCAAGCAGCAGCTGCCCAAGCTGCGCGCCATGCTCAATGAGCAGGGTCGCGACCCCTTCGCGTTCCCCATCGCCAAGCGCGTGTACGTCGCCATCGACAACGACTCCGACCGGGCGGAGCGGCGGCTGAAGGAGTGGTTCGGCGCCTACTACGGCGTGGACACGATGGCGTCGCGCGTGAGCATCTGGGGGCCGGAGCGCGTCGTGGCCGAGCGCCTTGAGGAGATAGCCGACGCGGGAGCCGAGACGATGCTGCTCAACCCAGTCTTCGACCTGGCCGAGCACCAGGCCGCCCTGGCGGAAACGTGCGGCCTGACGCCCCGGGCGGGCTGACGGGGCGCGAGCGGCTACTCCAACACGCCGGCGGCGTACAGCTCCTCGATCTCCCCATCCTCCATCCCTAGCGCCTCGCGGCACACGTGGCGCGTGTGCTGTCCCAGCAGCGGCGCGGGGCGGACGTAGCGCGCCGGGGTTTCGGAGAGGACGAACGCGTTGCCGTCCGTCGCGTGCGGCCCCATCTCCGGGTGGTCGAGGCGGACGAAGTGGCCGCGATGCTGGAGTTGGGCGTCGGCGAAGAGGTCTTCGCACGTCTGCACCGCCCCGGCGGGCACGCCGGCGCGCTGGCAACGCTCCATCGCCTCGTGCGCCGCCAACCCCGCCGTCCACGCCTCCACCGCCGCGTCCAACGCCGCCTCGTTCGCCTTCCTCGCATCTAGCGTGACGAACCGCGCGTCCGCCGCCATCTCGGGGCGGCCTATTAGCGCGGCCAGCGCCGCCCACTGCGCGTCCGTCTCACAGGCTATGGCGCACCAGCGGTCGGTGCCTGCGCAGCGATAGACCGCGTGCGGCGCCATGGCCGGGTCGGCGTTGCCCTGGCGCGTCGGCGCGCGCCCGTTCAGTTGCG
>JAGWBE010000053.1:4985-17536 GCA_021296055.1 Dehalococcoidia bacterium
GTGAAGGTGATAACGCGCGGATTGACCTCGTGCAGCGCGTCGGGGCCGAGACCCCAGCGCTCCATCGTCCCCGGCGTGAAGTTGTCCGTAACCACGTCCGCCCAGCGCACGAGGCGCTTAACGAACTCCGGAGCGCCCGGACGCGCCATATCCACCGTGATTCCCAGCTTGTTCACGTTATAGTTGGAGAAGTAGCCGCTGCGGTTCGGTCCCGGCTTCCCGTCCTTGAATGGCTGCGACAGGCGCAGCGTCTCCATCCGCCGCTTCGACTCCACCCGCACCACCTGCGCCCCAAAGTCCGCCAGATAGCGCGTAACCATCGGCCCGATCACCACCCAGCAGAAATCGAGCACCTTCAGTCCAGCGAACGCCTGCCCCCCTCTTCGCCCTTCCCGCGAAAAGCCTGCCCCGTACTTGATACGGGACGGGAACCTCGCTTCGCTTCCCTCACTCTCAGCCAGCACCTCGTGCGTATGCTCCCCTAGGCGCGGCGCGCGCAGCCGCGCCCCTACCCGCTCTCCCGACACGCGGATAAACCCGCCGGGCATACGGACGACGCCTACCTCGCCTAGGTTCACGCGCTGCCAGAACCCCCGCGCAGCCAGCTGCGGATGCTCCAGCAGCTCGTCCGCGTCCGTTACAGGGAAGAGGATGACGCGGTGTGCGGCTGCGCCCTCGGCGAGGGCGCGTTTGCTCCGCCGCGCGAAGAAACGGGACAGTGCCATGTCCAGTCGGTCTAGCGCCGCTTGCGGCATTGTCCCGAACTCGAACGCCTCCCAGTCTGTCCCTTCAACGAAAGCGTCCGGCTCTCCGTCCTCCCGCATCCACGCCGCCAGGCCGCGCATGCTCCGCGCCCCCGCAGCGCCGCCGGGGAAGAAGAAGGCCGCATAGCCGTCCGCGCACAGATAGGTGATGCGCATCCGCACGTCGCCGATCATCCGGTACGCGCCGCTGCGCCTCAGGTTCACGCCTGTCAGGTCCCACACCTGCGGCGCGTGGGAGAGCGTGCGCGCCATCGCCTGCTGGCAGGACGCGTCCACGTGCTGCCCCTCTCCTGTCAGCAGACGATGGTGGTGCGCAATCATTGCGCCCGCCGCTCCCGCCGCGCCCCCGACGAGCCAGAACTGCGGCGAGTGGGAGACGCGCACGGGCGGACGGTCGGGCTCCCCGGTCATCGCCATCGAGCCGCCAAGCGCAGCGCCGGTCAGGTCGGTTGCGGCATAGGCCGCCTTGGGCCCGGTAGAGCCGAACGGCGTGATGCTGACGACGATGAGGCGCGGGTTCAGCGCCCGCAGCGCCTCATAGCCCAGCCCCAGCGATTCCATGAAACCCGGCGCGAACGACTCCACGAGGAAGTCCGCCCCGACCGCAAGCCTCCGCAGCGCGGCTTGGCCTTCGTCCCGCGCGATGTCCAGCATGACGGAGCGCCGGTTCGTTGCGAAGCCCTGCCAGAACAGGCTGCGCTCCGGCCCCGGCTCGCCCCCTGCGAATGGGCCAAGGCGCCGCGCCGGGTCGCCGCCGGGCGGCTCGACCTTCACTACGTCGGCGCCCAGGTCGCCTAGCGTCTTGGCGCAGAAGACACCCCGGTAATCGGCGAGGTCGATGACGCGCAGGTGCTCCAGCATGCGGGGAGGATAGCCCACGCGCGCCTTGTGCCCATTTTCACGAACGACTATCCTGCCGCCCGCATGGTCACCATAGCGATTATCGGCGGTTCGGGCCCCGAGGGCCGCGGCCTGGGTTTGCGCTTCGCCATTGCCGGCCACGCCGTCGTTCTCGGCTCACGCGACGCCGCTCGCGCCAACGAGGCCGCCGGGGCCGTGGCCGCGCTTAGCCCCGGCGCGGCCGTCTCCGGCGCCCTTAACGCCGACGCCGCCCGCGCCGCCGAGTGGGTCGTCCTCTCCGTCCCCTACGAGGGGCTGGACGATACGGTGCGGGCCCTCGCGCCATCGCTCGACGGCAAGATGGTCGTAAGCGTCGTCGCGCCCCTCGCCTTCGAGGGCGGGCAGCCGCGCGCGGTGCTCGTGCCGGAGGGGTCGGCGGCGGAGTTGGTGCAGGGGTTGGTTCCAAACGCGCAGGTGACCTCCGCTTTCCACAACCTGAGCGCCAAGGAATTGCTCAAGCCCCATGAGCGGTTGGCGGGCGATGTCATCGTCTGCGGCGACGACGCGCAAGCCAAGGCGGACACCGTGGGCCTGGTGAACGTCATCCAAGACCTGCGCGGCGTGGACGGCGGCCCGCTGTCCAACTCGCGCATCGTGGAGGAGCTGACCGCGCTGCTGCTCTACGTCAACATGCGCGCCAAGAGCCGCGCCACCATCAAACTGCTCGGCCTCGACTGACCCGCCCTCGCTACGCCCAGCGCACCGCCGCCACTTCGAACCCCACGCCCCCCAACTGCGCCGACATCGCCGCTGGAGTGATGGAGGCGAGGTCGAACTCGACAGCGAGTTGCTTGGCGGACAGGTCTCCCTCCACGCTCAACACGCCGGGGAACACCTCCAGCACCATCGCCGCCGAGGATATGCAGCCGTCGCAGTGCAGTCCCGGCACGTCCAAGAGCACCCGTGAGCGCGCATCGCCGTTCATACGCACACACTACCACGGTCTGGGGACGTGTCGGCATCTTGCGCCCCCGCAAGGCGTGTGCTTGAATTCCAGCAAGACCTAGCGAGGCAAGGGATGCCGGACAACCGCTACGAGCGCGAGATCGAGGAGATCCTCGACAAAGTGGACGACGGCCTCCCCGGCGACGGGAAGCAAGCGAAGGTCGCGCGTCAGCGCGCCAGGCCCCGCGTCGCGCGCCCCGCCCGCACCGCTCCCAACATCGGCGCGCTGCTGACGTGGAGCCGCTTGCTTGTCGGCGGCGTCATCCTCATCGTCCTCTCGCTCGTGCTGAGCATGGACCTGCTGCTCTACGTCGGGCTGGGGGCCATCGTCGTCGCCTACTTCATCTTCTTCAACAGGCCGCGCCGCTCCACCGAGAAGCGCTGGCGCGGTGAGAGTATCGAGGAGGACGAAGGCGGCTTGCGCTTCTGGAGGCGGCGGGGCCCTCGCTAACGGCGCCACGCCCCTCCCCCCCTCTCCTTGCCTTCCTACCTCTCCCACCTCGAATGCACCGCGTGCGGTGCCCGCTGCGGCGCCGACGAGCCGCGCAACCTGTGCCCTGCCTGCGGCAAGGTGCTCTACGCCCGCTACGACCTGGACGCGGCCAAGCGCGGCGTTGACCGCGTCGCCCTGGCTCAGCGCGCCGCCACGATGTGGCGCTACTTCGAGCTGATGCCAGTGCTCGACCCTGAGCACGTCGTCACTCTCGGCGAGGGCGGCACACCGATGCTGCGGGCGCGGCGCTTGGAGGCCGCGACCGGCGCGCGCACGCTCTACCTCAAGGACGAGGGGCTAAACCCCACCGGCTCCTTCAAGGCGCGCGGCCTCTCCGCCGCCGTCTCCAAGGCCAAGGAGCTGGGCCTGCGCCGCCTTACACTGCCCTCGGCGGGCAACGCGGCGGGAGCACTGGCGGCCTACTGCGCGCGGGCGGGCATGGAGGCGCACGTGTTCATGCCCAACGACGCGCCGGACGCCAACAAGAAGGAGAGCGAGCTGGCCGGAGCGTCCCTCACGCTGGTCGAGGGACTTATATCCGACGCGGGAGCGCTCGCTCGCGAGGCGGCGGCGCGCCTCGGCCTCTTCGACGTTTCCACGCTCCGCGAGCCTTACCGCGCCGAGGGCAAGAAGACGATGGGCTATGAGATCGCCGCCGACCTCGGCTGGCGCCTGCCGGAGGCCATCATCTACCCCACCGGCGGCGGGACGGGCATCGTCGGGATGTGGAAAGCGTTCGAGGAGATGGAGGCGATGGGCTGGATCGGTGCCGAGCGCCCCAAGATGATCGTCGTTCAGGCGGAGGGCTGCGCCCCCATCGTCCGCGCCTTCGAGCAGGGCGCGTGCTTCGCCGAGCCGTGGGCCGACGCCCACACCGTCGCCGCGGGCATCCGCGTCCCCTCAGCCGTCGGCGACTACCTCATCCTCGATGCCGTCCGCGCGTCGGGAGGCACGGCGCTCACCGTAACGGACGCGGAGTTGCTGGACGCGACGCGGCGCATCGCATCGCTGGAAGGCGTGTGGCCCGCGCCGGAGGGCGCCGCGACGCTCAGCGCCTACGAACATCTGCGCGCGTCGGGCTTCCTCGCGCCCGAAACGGAGACCGTCCTGATGAACACAGGCTCCGGCTTCAAGTACATGGAGTTGGTCTAGCGCCCCGGTCGGCGCTCTATCGCGCCGCGGAATCGTTGCGGCGCACGCGTGTTCGGCGCTACAATCTACCTAGGCCCGGCGGCCTAGCCGCGTTCCCGCGTAGCTCAGTGGTAGAGCGGTCGGCTGTTAACCGACTGGCCGTAGGTTCGAGTCCTACCGCGGGAGCCAAGCGCGCGGCGCGATACCCCCACGAACGGAGCGGCAGACAGCGGCGCGATGGGCGCTCCTCCCCTGCCCTAGCCGCCCTTCGTCTTCAGCTTGTCCATTAGCGACTCCAGCTTGCGCGTCTGCACCCAGACGGAGCCGCTGCCTCGGAACTTCAACACCAGCCCCTCGCCGCCGGCGATGAGGGAGCCGATGCCGCCCACCTTGCCGATGGAGTACTGCACGTCGTTGGTGAACGCGACGACGTGGCCGGTGTCCACCACCAGCTCCTGGCCCGGCTCCACGCGCAGCTCCTTTATCGCTCCGAAGGAGTTGTAGTAGACCGTGCCCGCGCCATCGGTCGCGTAGGCGCGGAGGAAGAAGACGCTCTCGCCGCTGACCAGGCCGCGCAGCCCCTGGAACTTGGAGTCGAGCTCCACGTTGGCGGTGCTGCCGAGGAAGGAGCTGCCCTGGATGAAAAGGTCGGCGCCGGGGAACAGCTCCTGCGACTTGATGTCGCCCGGCGTGGGAGGCGCGAGGCTGACCCAGCCGCCGCCCGGCCCCGCGGTGAAGGTGTTGACGAAGAAGGACTCGCTGCCCAGCATCCGCTTCAGGCCGCCGAACAACCCGCCGCTGCCCATGCCCGTCTTCATCTCGACGCCCTGCTGCGCGGCCATGGCGCCCGGCTCGGCCTTGATCGACTCGCCCTGCGCGAGGTCGATGGTGAGCAAGGTGTAAGAGGGGTCGAACTCGATAGTGGCGTTCATCGGGGCAGCCTCCGGCGGCGGCGAGCTCGTTGGCCGCCCAACCGCGAGGCAAGGCTAGCGCCGCGCCGCCCGCCGGTCAATGCGCCGCCGCGCGTCCGCCGCGCTCCTTGACCGCCGCCAGGGGGCGTGGCACACTGAAATATAGCTCGTGCCGCCTATCGTGGGCGGCCTGCGTGGGGATATAGCTCAACTGGGAGAGCGCCGCGTTCGCATCGCGGAGGTTGGGGGTTCGAGTCCCCCTATCTCCACCCTCTGTCCCCCTACCCTCTCCCCCCGCCCCCGGCGTAGAGCATGGGGCAGCGCTCAATAGGAGGCGGTGGTCAGTGGAAGCGGTCGACTCGAGGGCTCGCCCGATAGCCATGCTCATCGACGGCGACAACGCCCAGCCGTCGCTCATTGCGGATGTGCTTGCGGAGACGGCCAAGTACGGCGTCGTGACCACGAGGCGCATCTACGGCGACTGGACGACGCCGCAGATGTCCGGCTGGAAGGACACGCTTCACTCCCATGCCGTTCAGCCTGTGCAGCAATTCCGCTACACCACGGGAAAGAATGCGACGGACAGTGCTCTCATCATCGACGCGATGGACTTGCTGCACGTGGGAAACGTCGCCGGATTCTGTATCGTATCCAGTGACAGCGACTACACGCGGCTTGCCACGAGAATCCGCGAGCAGGGACTGTTCGTTATGGGCGTGGGTAAGTCGCAAACGCCAAAGCCTTTCGTGAACGCGTGCGAGATTTTCGTCTACACCGAGAACTTGGGCCCTCAATCGAAGAGCGAGAGGCCTACCGCGACGGTGTCGAGGTCTGACGATTGGACCAAAATGGTCTCGCAGGCCATTGATATGGGACTACAGGACGACGGCTGGGCCTTCCTCGGCGCCGTCGGCAGCCACCTACGCCAGTTGGACTCCGCGTTCGACCCGCGTACCTACGGCCACAAGCAGCTGTCGCTGCTAATCAAATCCCGCTCCGACCTATTCGAGATGCGCGAGCCGAAGACGAAGAGCGGCCCGGCCCTCCTCTACGTAAGGCTGAAGGCCGAAAGCAGGAAGGCCTCCTGAGGCGTCGCGCCTCCCACCCCACCCCTACCCTCCCCCGCCGCCCCCGGCGTAGACTGCGCCCATGCCGGACGCGCAAGCAATGCTCACCATCCACGCGGGCAGGATGCTCGACGGCACGGGCGCGCCCGCCGCGAGCGGCGCAGTCGTCCGTGTGGAGGGTTCGCGCATCACCGCTGTGGACGCAGCCGGCGAGCAAGCGCCGCCAGGCGAACAGCGCCTGTCATTCCCCGACGCGACGCTGCTGCCGGGCCTCATCGACTGCCACACGCACACGAATATGCCCGGCGACGGACGGCGCGGCGAGGACGTGCACGCGGGCGACGACGACGCCATCCGCCTGCTGCGCTCGGCGCAGAACGTGGAGCGGGCGCTGGAGACGGGCGTTACGACCGTCTGCGACTGCGGGGGCTGGCACAGCACCACCTTCCGCCTCAAGGAGGCGCTTAGCCAGGGCATCGTGCGCGGGCCAAGGCTGCTCGCCTCCGGACGCCCCATCACCGTCACGGGCGGCCACTGCTGGTTCATGGGGTCGGAGGCGGACGGCATGGACGGCGTGCGCGGGGCGGCGCGGCAACTGCTCAAGGAGGGCGCCGACTTCCTCAAGGTGATGGCCACGGGGGGGAGCACGCTCGGCACCGACCCCTTCCGCCCCGCCTTCACCGCCCCGGAGTTGGCGGTCATCGTCGAGGAGGGCCACCGCCGCGCGCGTCCCGTCGCCGCCCATTGCCGCTCGAACGTCGCCATGCGGATGGTGATCGACGCGGAGTTCGACGTCATCATGCACGGCTGGTTTGCCGACGAGCAGGGCGCGCGCGTGTTCGACGAGCCCCTCGCCGACGCCATCGCGGAGCGCGGCGTGCGAGTGAATCCCACGCTCCAGATCACGCGCAGCCGCATCCCCATCCTCCAAGAGCGCGTGGACGACGGGACAGCGACGGACGAAGAGGCAGCGCTGTTGGAGCGGATGCGCACGGGCCACGCGGCGGCGATGGAGCACACGGGGCGGCTGATCGAGCACGGCGTGCGCCTGATGGCCGGCTCCGACTGCGGCTGGGGCGTCTACCCCTTCGGGCGGTTCGACCTCGAGCTCGCGGCGATGGTGGAGGCCGGCCTCACTCCGGCCCAGGCGCTTGCCGCGGCGACGGGCGGCAACGCGGAGGCGCTGGGCATAGCCGACGCCGTCGGCACGATAGCGCCGGGCAAGGAGGCCGACCTACTGGTCGTCGATGGCCGCCCGGACGAGCGCATATCAGACGTTGCGCGCGTGCTCGCGGTGGTCAAGGGCGGGCGCGTGGTGGTGAACAAGGCGGCGTAAGGCGGGGCCATTCGAGTTCCCTCAGGGCGAGCAGGGGGTTAGATGCGGCAGAAGGCGCCGCCGCCCACGCAGATGATCTCGCCCGTGGTGAAGGAGGCGTCGTCCGACGCCAGCGGCGATCTCTTCCGGCTTGCCGGGGCGTCCCATAGGGATGGGGGTGAGGTGCGGAGAGGATACGCCCGCGCTGGCGTCCCGCCGGGCGGCGCCGCTCGGCGGCGGCTGGCCGGGGATGCGCGAGACGAGCGTGTCGCCCTCGTCGCGGTCGCTGAGGTGGGGGACGACGCAGTTGACGCGCACGCCGTAGGGCGCGGCTTCGAGGGCAAGGCTGGTGGTGATGGCCATAACGCCGCCTTTCGCGGCGGCGTAGGCGAGGCGCGCCGTGCCGCGCACCGCGTGGGAACCGAAGTTGACGATGGCGCCGCTCCCCTGCTCCACCATGTGCGGCATCACCGCCCAGCAGCAGCTGAGGCAGGTGTAGAGGTTGTTGCGCAGGTTGTCCTCGAGCTCTTGCGGCGTGAACTCCCAACCTTGCTTGCCGCCGTACATCGCGCCGCCCACGTTGTTCACCAGCACATCGATGCGCCCGAAGCGCGCCTTCGTCGCCTCCATCAGCGATTGGGCGACCTCCCACGGGCCGAGTTCGCCCACGAAGACGTCGGCGTCCGCGCCGAAGGCCAGCAACTCGTCGCGCGTCCGCTCCGCCCCCGGCGCGTGCCGGTCGACGAGCATCACGGAGGCGCCCTCTTGGGCGAGGCGCTTGGCGGTGGCGCGTCCGTGGCCTTGCCCGCCGCCGGTGATGACGGCGATCTTGCCTTCGAGGCGGCGGGCGCCCGCCGCCTTGTGGTCGAGCACCGGGGCGTTCGTCATAGCGTCCCTCTTTCCATCTATTCGGCGGCGGCCAACTGCGCCGCGGCGGCCAATTCGGCCCTCGTCGCTTCGTCGCCGGGCATGATGAGCACCCTGTCGGAGGGTAGGTGCAGGTCAACCTCGTCGCCTATCCGGAAGGGCGCGAAGGGGTCGCCCTTCACCTTGAAGGCGTCCTCCGACGCGGTGACCACGTACTCCAGCGTCTCGCCGACGAAGCTGGAGCCGGAGACGCTGCCCCTGATGGTGTTGGCGGCGATTGGGCCGTCGGAAGCCTCGAGCGCGACCGCCTCGGGGCGGAATGCGAGGACGACGCTGGCGGCCTCCTTCGTCCAATCGGGGAGCGGTATGGTGATGAGGCCGTGCGCCGTCTCCACGCCGCCGCCAGCGACGGCGCCGTTGAGCAGGTTGGTCTTGCCCACGAAGTTGGCCGTGAAGGGCGAGGCCGGGCGCAGGTAGACATCCTGCGGGCTGCCCTCCTGCACGATCTCTCCCTCGTACATGACAGCCACCAGGTTGGACATCGCCAGCGCCTCGGTCTGGTCGTGCGTGACGTAGAGTGTCGTGATGTTCAGCCTCGCCACCAGGTCTTTCAGCTCCTGGCGCATCTCCTCCCGCAGCTTGGCGTCGAGGTTGCTGAGAGGCTCGTCGAGCAAGAGGAGGTCGGGTTCGTAGACGATGGCCCGGGCAAGCGCCACGCGCTGCTGCTGGCCGCCGCTGAGGGCGGGCGCGGGGCGGTCGGCGAGGTGGCCAAGTTGGACGAGGTCGAGTGCGCGCTCGACCATCGGCCGCACCCGAGCCCGCGGCACGCGGTTCTTGCCGTGCACGAGCGGAAAGCCCACGTTGTCGAACACCGTCAGGTGCGGCCAGATTGCGTAGGACTGGAACACCATGCCCACGGCGCGGCGGTGGGTGGGGACGACGACGCGCGTCTGCCTGTCGTAGACCACCTCCTCGCCGATGGTGATCTTGCCCGCCGTCGGCGTCTCTAGCCCGGCGATGCAGCGCAGGGTGGAGGTCTTGCCGCAGCCCGACGGCCCCAGCAGGGTATAGAAGTTGCCGCGCTCCACCGCGAAGCTCACGCCGCGCACCGCGCGAACCGGGCCCCTGTCCGACTGGTACTCCATCTCGAGGCGCTCGACGCTGAGCATGCTCATGTCAATTCACCTAACCCTTGACCTCGCCGCCGATCCATTTCCTGCCCGCCCAAACCACGGCGATGAGCAGCACCACCAGCACGACCATGACCGCCGCCGATTCGGTGAAGCGGCCTCCCTCGAACCTGCTGAAGATGACGTTGGCCACGAGCACGGTGCCGGACGTGGCCAGCAGCAGCGGCGTCGTGAAGTCCTTGGCCGCGTGGGTGATGATCCATAGCCATCCGTTGAGGAAGGCGGGAATGAGCAGGCGCAGGTTGATGTAGAAGAGCGTGCCGGCGGGCGCAACCCCGCTGACCAGGCTCGCCTCCTCCAACTCCTTGTGTATCTGCAGTTGGGCGGAGTACATCAGCCGCGTCGTGTAGGACAGGTAGCGGGCCACGAAGGCGATGACGATGAGCGCCAAGGTGCCGTAGAGCGGCGTCCCGATGAACAGCAGGAAGAAGGCCAGCGTCATAATCACGCCCGGTATGGCCAGCGGCATGAAGGTGAGCACGTTGGCGGTCTGCGCCACGGGCGTCTTGAGGCGCACCGCCGCCCAACTCACGACGGTAACCAGCAGCATCGTTGACGTAGCCGCCGCGACCACGACGATCGCCGTGTTGACCAGCATCCGTCCGAAGAAGCGGTAGTCCCACAGGTTGCGGTAGTTCTCCAGCGTCCACGGCAGGCTCCCCAGGTTCTCAGGCAACGGCGGCACGTAGAACCGCAGGAAACTGGCGTACAGAATCATCGAGAAGGGCATGAGCACTTTGACGAACAAGTAGAGGCCCACCAGGCCGAGCGCGACGTACTTCCATGCGCCGAGCCTGATCTTGCGGGGGCGGTAGCCCTTGCCCGTTATCACCGTGTAGCGGCTGCTCCGCCTGACCAGCCAGAGGTAGAGGGAGATGCCCACGACGCCGATGACGACGCCCACGAGGCCGAAGACGGCGGCGGAGCCGTAGGAGAAGCGCCCTTCGTCCACCGCGGTGATGATGAGCCATATCTTGGTCGCCAGCACCTGCACGCCGGCGGTGATGCCCAAGGCAAGGGGAATCTCGAACGATTCCATAATGGCGATGGTGAAGTAGATGACCACGGCGAGGATGCCGGGAAGCATCAGCGGGGCCGTTACGCGGCGCATGACGCCCCAACGGTTCACGCCGGAAGTGGACGCCGCCTCCTCGAGCGTGGGGTCCATATTGCGAAGCACGCTCACCAGCAGCAGCCACATAGAGGGCACGATGCCCAAGGCGGTGACGAAGATCATCCCCTGCATCGTGTAGACGTTGAAGGGGCCGTCTCTCGAATCGGAGCCAATGATGAGGCGGATGTATTCGTTGACGGCGCCCGCGCGCGGCCCCGCCAGCAACACCCACCCCAACGCCGTCGCGAACACCGGCGTAACGAACGGCACGAACATCAGCGTGTAAAGCATCGAGCGGAAGGGAACGTCCGTGCGCTCGGTGAGGAAGGCCATGCCGAAGGCCATCGGCACGGCCAACGCCATCGTGCCGCCGGCGTAGACCACCGTGTTGCGGAATACGACCCAGAAGCCCGTCTGGCCGGAGGCGAACTCGGTGTAGTTGCTGAGGGTGAACTCGCCCGCGTCCAGCGGGAAGACGCCGGCGGGACGGAAGGTGGCGGCGATCATCACCACCAGCGGAATGACGACGAGGAAAGCGACGGTGAGCATCGCCGCCCAGGCGATGAGCGTGCGCTGGTCGAATCGGCGCGGGAGGGATGTCCATACCCGCTGTAGGGTCGGCGTTCCTATCGCCATGCGGTCCTCCGCGAAGGGGCGGGCGGGCTCTTTACGGGCGCGCCCGCCCCTCCGTCTATTGCGGTTCAGCGCCCGCCGCTACTCGGTGAAGGCGTCGATGGCTTGCTGGCGCCAGCGGCCGAGGTTGGCCACGTCCTCCGGCTCGTAGGCGTAAACGAGGTTCCTCGGCAGGTCGAGGCCAAGCTCGGCCAGCTTGTCGGTGAACTCGTTCTTCACGCCGGGGGCGGTGACGAAACTGTCGGTCAGCTCGGCCTGGAGTTGAGCGCCGGTGGTCGCCTGCCAGGCGCTCCAGATGTCGGCCAGGGCCGAGTCCGCGGTCGTCAGCGTCGGGAAGCAGGTGAGGCCGATGCCGCCGGGCACCCACCCGTCGGCCGGGCCCCACCAGTCCACCGGGGCGCCCCTCTGCTTTTGGCGCAGGGCGGTGGTGGCGCTGGCGATGGCGATGTCGCCCTCGCCGGCGAGCATGGCCTGGATGACGCCGGTGCTGCCGCCGGAGACGGCCGTGGCGCCGTTGGCGCGCAGCGCCTTCACCCACGCGATCTGGCGCTCGTCGTCCCAGCCCGGCGCCATCGGGAAGGCGTAGACGCCCAGGAAGCGCGCGTCCGTAATCACGCGGTCCTTCCACACGGGGTCGTAGGCGAGGTCGTCGAAGGTGATGCCGTCCAGCTCCGCCTCCGTCACGTTGTTCGTGTTGTAGGCCAAGGGCCAGACGTAGAAGCTGCTCACCATGCACCAGTCGGACATGGGCGCGCCGCTGTTGGTGCTGAGAATCAGCGCCTCGCGGTAGTTCCGGATGAGCGGCGACACCCCGTACAGCGCCTCCCAGTTCGGCTGGCGGAGCGCCCCTTCGTGGAGCATGTCGAGCAAGATGTCCGCGTTGCCCGACTGGTCGTCGGCGATGCCCTTGCCTGCCTTGTAGGCCTGGAGCGCCTGGATCGGGGCGTCGCGCGCCGCGTGCCCAGGGATGCTGTTGACCCTGATGGAGATGTCGTATTCATCCTCGAAAGCGCTCTCCCAAGCGCGGATGATGGCCGGGTCGACGCCGTCGTACCAGCCGATCACCTCCTTGTCGCTGGCGGCTCTCGCCTGCTCCAGCAACACGTCGAAGGCCGAGGGCAGCGGCGTGGGCGTAGCCGTGGGGCCGGCGGGGGCCGTCGGCACCGGCGTGGCCGCGGTGTCGGGCGTGCCGCTGCCCGCCGGCGTGGGCGGGGGGGGGGG
>JAGWBE010000053.1:17881-21527 GCA_021296055.1 Dehalococcoidia bacterium
TCCGTGTGCTGGTAGCGCGTGGTGCGCATCGCGTCGTAGTCCTGGTCGGAGAAGTTGTAGTGGAACAGGAAGTTGCGGTAGAGCAGGTAGGTGAGGCGCTCCCACGCCCTGCCGAGGCCCGTCTTGATCCGCATAGTGCGGAAGTAGACGACGCGGGTCAGGTCTTTGTCCACCGGAACGCACCAGCGCGTGTACATGGCGCCGGGGCCGCCGAAGTAGAGGCGGTGCATCCCGGGCAGGTGCATCCCGCGCCACTCCTCGGGCGTGTCGAACCGGGGGCGCTTGGCGTTGAGGCGGTCGAAGAACTCGAAGAACCACGTCCACAGCAGGCGGTAGCGGCGCTTGGGCCAGTAGCCGCCTACGCGCGGGTAGTACATCTGATAGGGGATACGCCCCTTCTCGTCCGCGTAGTAGCGCTCGGCGCCCCGCTGGGGGACCACCGCCACGTCCTTCACGCTGGCGCTGCGGTAGCCCATCGGCGTGCGCGGGCGCCCGCCCGTCCGGCTGCGCAGCTGGATGAACGAGTTGCGATGCACCCAGAAGCAGTTGTGCGCGTCCGACTGGTTCTCGAGGGCGATCATCCAGTTGCAATGCCAATAGCGGATGGTGTTCAGGAGGATGGTCTCCTCGCCCTCGAACAGCTCGGGCGGGATGTCTTCCTCCGGCGGCGCGGGCTCTCCCTCGCCCATCCAGATGAACACCATGCCCTTGAGGGTGACGGTGGGGAACTTGCGCGCCTTGAGGCGTCCGACCATCTTCGAGTCGGGCCCCTCGGTGATGAACTCCACGCATTCCCCGTCGCCGTCGAACGTCGCCCCGTGGTAGGGGCAGGACAGGAAGCCCTTGAAGAAGCAGTCGCCGAAGGACAGATAGACGCCGCGGTGCGGGCAGTAGTCCCACAGCGCCTGCACCTCTCCCTTGGCGTCCTTGAACAGGACGACGTCCTCGCCCAGCATGCGCAGGCCGACGGGCTTCTTTGCGCCCACGTCCTTGGCCGGAATGGCAGGGTACCAGTAGTCGCGGTAGCCAAGCGGCGGCAACTGGCTGCGGCGGTCGTCGGCGTCCTCCGGCTGCACGAAGGAGGGGGTGGCGTTCCCCTGGTAGCCGCGCGCGTAGCTGCGCCAGCCGCCGGGATAGCCGCCGCGAACCTTGGTCAGCATGTTCAGCAGGCCCATAAGGCGCTCCTTCTTGCCTAGCCGCCCTGTATCTCGACGGGCGCAGCCTCGCCGCCGCCGCCGTTCCTGATCTGCCCGTAGTCGTCGTCCCAGCGGACGCCCAACTCGTCGTGCCCCTCCACCACCTGCGCCTCCGCCGTGGTGACGGCGGCCACGCTCACGTCGCGGCGGATTCCCCTGCCGAACTCGGCGATGAGGCGGCGCTCCGCCACCAGGTGCGCGTCCGTCGCCGACAGGTACTCAGGATGCTGCCAGCGCGTGGTGCGCATCGCGTCGTAGTCCTGGTCGGAGAAGTTGAAGTGGTTGAGGAAGTTGATGAAGAGGCGGAAGCGGAGCGATTCGACGAGCCGCCCCAACCGCGTCCCGTGGCGGCGGAAGCGGATATAGACCGCGCGCGTCATATCCTTGTCCACCGGGACGCACCAGCGCGTGTAGAGCGGGATCAGCCGCTGCATGCCCGGCAGGCGCATGCTGCCGCCCTGCCAATCCTCCGGCATGCGCGGGTCGGCCTGGCGCTGCGGCGCCGCGCCCCGAGCGTTTCCTGTCAGCCTGTCCCACAGCTGGAACGCCCATACCCAGGCTAAGCGCCGGCTGGTCAAAGGCCAATGGCCGTTAACGCGCGGGTAGTAGAGCTTGTAGGGAATCTTGCCGGTGGACGGGTTGGCGTAGTAGTTGGCGGTGTCGGCGTTGTTGACGACGCGCACCGCCTTGCCGTTGACGAGTTTGGAGCGGTAGCCCAACGGGGTGCGCGCCCGCCCGCCCAGCCAGCCGCGCGAGGAGAACATCACGCGCAGCGCGTTCTTATGCACCCAGAAGGCGTTATGCGCATCGCTCGTGTTCTCCAGCGCAATCATCCAGTTGCAATGCCAGTAGCGGAAGGTCGTCCAGACTTGCGTCTCCTTGCCCTCGAAGAACTCCGGCGGGATGTCCTCTTCCGGCGGCACAGGCTCTCCCTCGCCCATCCACACGAACACGAGGCCCTTCTTGGTGACGGTGGGGAATTTGCGCGCCTTGAGCCGCCCGACCATCTTGGAATCGGGCCCCTCCGTGATGAACTCAACGCACTCCCCGTCGCCGTCGAACGTCGCCCCGTGGTAGGGGCAGGACAGGAAGCCCTTGAAGAAGCAGTCGCCGAACGACAGGTACACGCCCCGGTGCGGGCAATAGTCCCACAGCGCCTGCACTTCGCCTTTGGCGTCCTTGAAGAACACCAGCTCCTGGTTCAGCAAGCGCAAGCCCACCGGCTTCTTGGCGCTCACGTCCTTGGCGGGCAGCGCCGGGTACCAGTACTCCCGCAGTCCCTCGGCCGGAATCAGCGTCCGGCGGTCGTCGGGGGTACTGGGCTGGACGAAGGGCGGAGTCTCTTCCCCCGCATAGCCTCGCGCGTACTGCCGCCATCCGCCCGGATAGCCGCCGATCATCTTCCGCAGGCTGGTGATGAAGCTCATGCGCCTCCTCCTCGCTCAGGCTTCGGGAAAGGGGCTGCGGAGGCGAGGCGGCGCGGACCGGCAAGCGGACGCGCCCGTCGTTGCGGAGGGTCTGCGTTGGCTGCGGAGTCCATGGCGTTGCACTACACTCCTGCGCCGGAATGACGGCATTCCGGTAGCCCCGTCGAATAGGCGAGTATTATTCGCCGCCGGGCGCGCCCTGTCAAGCGCAGCCCTGTTGACGCGGCGAAACCGCGTAGTATTATGAGCGCAGGCTGGGCGTTTGGCGGAACGCGCCGGCGCTTCGGCGCTGGATTCGCCAAGTCGGCGGTCTATGCTGCGACGGAAATCGGCGCAAGCAACGGGAGGGAGCGCTATGGGCGACATTCTCTGCGTCGGCGGCAGCCACCACCCCGGATTCGGCTACCCCGACGAGGCGATGGCCGACATCCTCCGCCGCCACTTGAAGAGCCCGCAAATCCCGGCGGAGGCCAAAGACCCCGCCAACTGGCCGCCGGAGATGGTCGAGCAGTTCGGCCTGGAGGGAGAGCGCGCGACGGCGTCCGCCGCCGTTCACCGCGAGCGCGTCATCGGCGCCTACCGCAAGATCCGCGCCGAGATCGACGCCTTCGCCCCCGACTTCATCCTCATCTGGGGCGACGACCAGTACGAGAACTTCCACGAAGACCTCATCCCGCCCTTCTGCATTTTCGTCGCCGACCAATTCGAGACCAAGCCCTACGCACGGCGCGGCGCGGCCACGGACGCGCCCAGCAACATCTGGACCGAGCCCGCCGACACGGTGGCCGTAACCAAGAGCCACGCCTCCGCCGCCAAGTACCTCGCCCGCAAGCTCCTCGAAGAGGGCTACGCCATCCCCTACTCCTACAAAGGACTCCACCACGAGGGCCTCGCCCACGCCTTTATGAACACCGTCAACTACCTTGACTACGACCGCACCGGCTTCGGCGTGCCCGTCGTCCCCTTCCACGTCAACTGCTACGGCAGCGCGGTCGTCCGCAACCGCGGCGGCGACACGCTCGA
>JAGWBE010000008.1:0-22017 GCA_021296055.1 Dehalococcoidia bacterium
GGTAGGACAGTACGGCTGCGCACACTTCATGGGCGCGCGAGAGTGGCGGCCACGATGAAGTGCATCGCGGTGGACTGGTCGGGGGCGAAGAAGGAGTCAGACCAGAGGAAGTGGATATGGCTTGCAGAGGCCATTGACGGTGAGCTAGTGCGCCTGGAGGGTGGGCGCACTCGCAAAGAAGTAGTTGACTTGCTGGTAGCGGAGGTTCAGCCGCAAGGCGCCTTGGCCGTAGGGCTAGACTTCGCCTTTTCCTTTCCTGAGTGGTACTTAGCCGACCAAGGAGTCAGCGATGCGCCAAGCATGTGGCGGTTGGCTCCCTGTAACGGGGAGGACTGGCTAGAGATGGCCACGCCAAGTTCTTTCTGGGATGGGCAGAAACAAACTAAACCTCCCGAGTTCACCCGAGATAACGACCTTGAGTTTCGCAAAACGGATAGAGAGGTCGCTGCCTCCAAGATTCGAGGAGGCAACCCTGAGTCAGTGTTCAAACTGGTTGGCCCTAGGCAAGTAGGGCGCGGATCAGTTCGAGGGCAACCATTCCTCTTGAAACTTCAAGATGCCGGGGCCGCCATCTGGCCGTTCGATAATCCTGTACCCGGCAAGCCCGTAGTGGTTGAGATTTACCCTCGTTTGCTCACGGGGGAAGTAGTGAAGTCAAGCCCAGGCAGCCGAGCCGATTACTTGGCTCGCGACTACCCTGACCTACACCCGCGATGGCGGCAGGCTATGAAGCAAAGCGCCGATGCCTTCGATGCAGGAGTCTCCGCGCTCGTTATGAGCGCACATGCCGCGAACCTCCGCAGCCTGGAAGCCGCCGCCACGCCGCCCTACTCGCTGGAGGGGCGCATCTGGGCTCCGTAGCTCCTACTTGAACCGCACCTTGTCTAGGCGCGTGAAGTCGTGCACCGACTCGATCCAGCGGAGTGTGCCGGAGCGCGAGCGCATGACCAGGGATTGGGTGGTCGCGCCGTTGGCGGTGAAGCGCACGCCGTCCAGCACCTCTCCGGTGCTGGCGCCGGTTGCGGCGAAGAACACGTCCTCGCCGCCCACCAACTCGTCTGTGTCGTAGACGCGGGCCAGGTCCACCCCTGATTCCGCCAACTGCTCGCGCTCCTCGTCGGTGCGCGGCCATGCGCGGCAGAGGATAGCGCCGCCGGTGCATCGGATGGCCGCGGCGGTGATGACGCCCTCCGGCGCGCCGCCTATCCCCAGGAGCACGTCCACGCTGGTGTTGGGGAGCGCCGCCTGGATGCCCGCGATGACGTCGCCGTCGGAGATGAGCTTGATGCGCGCGCCCGTCGCGCGTATTTGCTCGATGAGGCCCTGGTGGCGCGAACGGTCGAGCACGATGACCGTGACCTCCGATATCTTGCGACCTAGGGCGCGGGCGACGGCGTGCAGATTGTCGGCTACGGGCGCGTCGAGGTCGATGACGCTCGCCGCCTCAGGGCCTACGGCGATCTTGTCCATGTAAAACACGCCTTCGGGCACGTGCATCATCCCGCGCCCTGCCATGGCGATGACGGAGATGGCGCCCGGCAGGCCCTTGGACAGCAGCGTTGTGCCATCGATGGGGTCAACGGCGATGTCCACGCCGGGGGGCGTGCCGTCGCCGATGCGCTCGCCGTTGTACAGCATCGGCGCCTCGTCCTTCTCCCCCTCCCCGATCACCACCACCCCGTCCATGCTGATGCCATCGAGCGTGAAGCGCATGGCGTCCACCGCCGCCTGGTCGACGAGCTCTTTGTTGCCCATGCCCATGTGCTGGGCGGCGGCCATGGCGCCCGCCTCCGTGACGCGCACCAATTCCATAGCCAGGTTGCGCTCGATGGGCTGCCGGGTGACGCCTGGGGAGGCGATGGGTTGTGTCATGCCGTGCGCTCCTGACCGCCTGGGAATGGGCGGCGCGATTATAGCCCCGCCCGGTATGCTAGCGTCCCGCGGGAACCCTACGCACCAGGACAGAGGATGGATGCCGACCATCGCCAAGCAGTCAACGCCGCCGTGCGCGCCTACGACCAGATGCGCAACACCGCCTTCCGCCGCTTCAGCGGCGCCGCTGACCGCGCCATGCGTATCGAGACAGAGGAGGGCCGTGAGGCGCTGGACGCAGCCTGGCGTCTCTACATAGACGAGATGCAGGAGGCGGGCGCCGCCCTCAGCCTCACCCTCGAGCGCCTGGGGCGCTGACGGAAATCGCGGTCGCGGCATAGGCGCCTCGTTCGCCCTGAGGGAGATCGAAGGGCGCGAACGGGAGCGTCGCGGGCAGGTGGTAGCATGGCCGCCCTTGAGCCGCCCCCGCTTTCCCCTCGCCTTGCCCCGCCCGCGCCGCGTGTTCCACGGCTGGTGGATCGTCGTGGGCACGTGGGCGATGCAGGCGATTCAGGGGTCGCTCTTCTTCCTGTCGTTCGGCGCGTACGCCGACCAATTACAGGCGCACTTCGGATGGAGCCGCACCTCCATCTCCGGCGCGTTCGCGCTGGGGCGCGTGGAGAGCGGGTTGCTGGGGCCGCTGCAAGGATGGTCGGTGGACCGGTTCGGGCCGATGCTGAACATCCGCGTCGGGGTGGTGCTGTTCGGCGCCGGCTTCATGCTGATGAGCGCCATCCAGAGTCTGTGGCACTTCTACGCCGCCTTCCTAGTGCTGGCCGTGGGGGCGAGCCTAGCGGGATTCCTGACGCTGAACACCGCCGTGGCCAATTGGTTCGTCCGCAAGCGGGCGCGGGCGATGGGGATAGCGCAGACGGGCTTGGGCTTCGGCGGAGGCGCATTGGTGATACTGGTAGCGTGGATGCTCCAGGCGTTTGGGTGGCGCGCCACGTTCCTCATCGCGGGCGTCGCCATCCTCGCTATCGGCCTGCCCCTGTCGTCGCTGTTCGTCCACAGGCCGGAGGACAGGGGACAGCTGCCCGACGGCGTGGCCAAGGAGGAGCGGCAGACGGGCGGCGGCGCGCGGTTGGGGGAGGACGAATTCCTGCTGCGGGAGGCGCTGCGCGACCGCTCCTTCTGGTTCATCTCGATTGGCCACGGAGCGGCGCTGCTGGTGGTGTCGAGCATCCAGGTGCACCTGGTGCTCCACTTGCGTGACCTGGGATGGAGTCTGACGAGCGCGGCGGCGTTAGTGACGGCGCTGACGCTGACGAGCACCTTTGGGCAGTTAGGAGGCGGGTTCCTAGGCGACCGCTACTCGAAGCGGATGCTGGCGGCGGCGTGCATGCTGGGGCACGCGCTGGGGATGCTGGCGCTGGCCTACGCGACGGAGCCCGTGATTATCGTAGCGGCGGCGCTGGTGCACGGATTGGCGTGGGGGACGCGCGGGCCGCTGATGACGGCGATTCGCGCCGACTACTACGGGCGGCGCAACTTCGCCAAGGTGATGGGCGTCTCGTCGCTGGTGGTGCAGCTGGGGACGGTGGCGGGGCCGCTGCTGGCTGGCTTCCTGTTCGACCAAACGGGGAGCTACCAGCTGCCGTTCACGATCCTCGGCGCGGCGACGGGCCTCAGCGCGGTGTTCTTCCTGCTGGCGCGTCCGCCGCGGAGGCGGGCCGGTCGCCTCACGCCCGCCTCGCCGCGCGCTTGACGCAAGCGCGCCCCGCTGCGTATCTTGCCCGGTATCCTGGCGCTTGACGCGATGGCTTTGCGGAGCGCGCCGCGCCCGGGGAGGATGAGCATGGCCATCTTCGAGAAGCGCGAGAATGCGGCGTCGGCTTCGACCGACACGAGCGACACGCCTTACAACCGCGCGGTGCTGGGCTTCAGGAACTACTGGTACCCTGCGCTGCCGGAGCACGACATCGGCGGCCGCCCCAAGCGGATGATTCTGCTGGGCGAGCCTATCGCCTTCGTCCGCCGCGGCAAGAAGGTGTACGCCGTGCAAGACGAGTGCCCGCACCGCGGCGCGCGCATGTCTCTGGGCAAGGACGAGTTCCCCGGAACCGACACGTTGGCGTGCCGCTTCCACGGGTGGACGTTCGACCTGCGCAACGGCGCGTGCGTGGCGGCGCTGACGGACGGGCCGGACTCGCCCGTGGTGGGCAAGGTGCGCATCCGCACCTTCCCGACGGAGCAGCGCAATGGCGTGGTGTTCGTGTGGATGGGGCGGGGAGCGCCGGCGCCGTTGGAGGAGGACATCCCCGCACTCCTGTTGCGCCCGGACGCGAGTCTGAAGGTGCGCTACCGCCAGGTGTACGGCAATTGGCGTCACCACGCGGAGGGGTCGGCGGGCGGCCACTTCTTCATGCTGCACCGCGACGCCATCGCGCTCCAGCTCCACAAACTGGGGCAGGGCAACTCTAGCCACTCCTCCGAACTCCAAGAGCGCTGCCCCACGGACAATCGCATGTACCTATTGGAGACCTCCAAGGACTTCAACTGGGAGCAGAAATTCGGTAAGCTGGGCTTCTGGCCGCCGACGCGGCCGTGGCGGCTCATCAAGCCGCCGAACCGCCGCGCGGCGCGGGGCACGTCGACGGAGGTGGAGGGCATCAAGTACATCGGCATCTCCTTGCCGGGCTACCTGCGCGTGCGCCACTTCCCGAAGAACGGCGCGGTCTACTACGAGTGGTACATCGCCATCAACGAAGACCACTACCTCTACATGCAGATCAGCGCCCACTTCCCGCGCAACATCATCCACCGCGCGTGGATCACGCTCTGGTACAACCTGTGGGCCGGCCCCATGCGCAAGGGCCACTTCAACGACCAGGACAAGTCGATGGTGCGCGACAACACCAACTTCGAGAAGCGCATGGGGCAGCACAAGCCTACGCCGCTCTACCAGCCTGACCTGTTCCCGCGTATGTGGATCGAGATGTGCAACCAGTATGCGCGCGGCGAGGGCTGGCTCGTCACCGGCAAGGAAGCCGCCGAGCGCGCCAAGACGGAGATTCCGGTCTACGCCGGAGGCTAGGGAGGCCGCTCCCGTTTTCGGCGTGACGCGCGAGGCGACGGGCGCTGAGGTCGAGGCGCGTAGGCGCATCGCCGAGCGCGGGCGCGTCACCTTCGCCGAGTTCATGGCCGTGGCGCTCTACTGGCCGGACGGCGGCTACTACGCCTCGGCGGGCAACCCCCTCGGCGCGCGCGGCGACTTCTATACGGCGCCCCACGTCCACCCCCTCTTCGGCGCACTGCTTGCGCGGCAGGCGGAGCAGGCGCGCGCGCTGCTCGGTTCGCCCCCCGGCTTCGCCCTTGTCGAGGTGGGCGCAGGGGACGGGCGCCTCGCAGCGGACGCGCTGGCCGCGTGGCCGGCGCTCCGCTGTTTGGGTGTTGACCTGCGCCCGCCTCCGGCGCGTCCGCCGGGGCTTGCGTGGGCGCTGTCCGCCGGACTGCCGGTGCGTGGGCTGAACGGCGTCCTGCTCGCCAACGAACTGCTCGACGCTATGCCCGTCCATCGCGTCGCGATTGAGGGCGGCGAGTTGCGCGAGGTCTACGTCGGTGTCGGAGCGGACGGCGCGCTGACCGCCGAGCTTGGCCCGCCCTCCACGCCCGCGCTTGCCGCGCGCCTCGATGGCCTGGGCGTTCGGCTGGGCGAGGGGCGCGTCGGGGAAGTGAACCTTGCGCTCGGCGATTGGCTGAGCGGCCTGGCGGCTTCGCTCGAGCGCGGGTGGGCGCTCTTGATCGACTACGGGCATGAGGCGGACGACTACTACGCGCCGTCGCGGTCGCGGGGGACGCTGCGCTGCTACTACCAGCACACCGTGAGCGTCGACCCGTTCCGCCTCGTGGGACGGCAAGACATGGGCGCGCACGTGGAGTTCACGACGCTTAAGCGCGAGGCGGCCGCGGCGGGGTTGGCCCTGGCTGGCGATGTCTCGCAGGCCGAGTTCCTGCGCAACCTGGGTCTTGACGAGGCGCGAGGGCGCGTCCTCGCCCGCTCCGGGCGGCGCCCTGCCGAGCGCCGCGCCAATGCGGACGCCATCGACGCGCTCGCCGATTCGGACGGACTGGGCAGCTTCCGCGTTGTCGGCTTAGCGAAGGGGGTTGACGGCGCGCGCCTAGCGGGATTCGACCCCAGCGCCGCCGACAGCCTGCCCCCGCCGCCGGAGCCACCCTTGCTGAGCGCCACTCACCTACCGCGCCCCGGCGCTCCTCAGCCCACACCGACATGGGAGGAGTTGGCGCGGTAGGGCAGGACGAGGCTCCCGCGCTCACGGGTAGGGCAGGTTTCAAACTTGTCCCTACGACGCGACGCTTGGGGCGGGCGCTCAGTAGAGGTTGATGAGGCGGCTTTTGGAGACGAGATAGACGGCGACCAGCACCGGCACGCCCAGCAGCACGAACAACAGAAGGTCAAGAGTAACCGGGGAGCCGGCGACGCCCAACGCGGTGCCGGCCGCGGGCGGATGCTCCGTGTTCGTGGCGGCCATCAGGAACATCGAAAGCCCCACGCTCGCCGCCGCGAACATCGCGAAGTAGAACGCCCCGCCGCTCGCTGTCTCTCGCCCCGCCTCCGTATCGCCGAATAGCGCGAACAGCACGCCGACGCCCAACGCGAGGGCGTGGCCGCCCAAGACATTGCGCGGACGCGACGGGCGGCTGTGGGGCCAGATGAAGAGCAGGAAGGCGGTCGACGCGATGGCCGCCACAATCACCGCTTGGCCGCCGATCTGCCCGGTGGCCAGCTCCTCCACGAACACAATGGCGAACAGAGAGACGGTCGCGAGCGCCACCTGCCCGAGATAGCGCCACCCATTCTGTTTGATCTTGGGATCGAACAGGAAGCGCACTGCGCCGTTCCTAGCGCTTCTTGAAGATGGATAGGAAACGGTCTTGGTACTGGTCGAAGAGGCCCCAGCGCTCCAGCTCGCGGTGTGCGTCGGAGGGGTCGGCGTTGCCTTGCCCCGCCTCCGCGAGCAGATGCTCGATGCGCTCGCGGGCGTCGCGGGGCGCGCCATCCTCCATGTCCAGCAGGCCGCGGGCGTTCATCTCCGCCACGTTGGAGCGCACCGACGCGGAAGTGAGGTCGAAGATGAACTTCATCAGGGATACGTCCCACAGTTCGTCGATGCCCTGGATGACCGCCTCCAAGCCGCGGCCTTCGCGGTCGAGCAGCTGCCTGAGGTGGCCAGTCACCTGGCGCATGCCGCCAGAGGCGATGTTGGTGTGCATGTCCTCGTTCTTGTAGGCGTAGAGCAGGCCGGGCGTGTCGGAACCGCGCTCGCCGGCGAGGCGCCTCAGGTATTCGCGAGCGTGGTCGCCGAAGCCCTCGTGCTGCATCAGGTAGTGAGGCGTGACGACGCGGGGGCGCTCCGCCTTCACCACGCCCTCGCGGATGACCACGTCGTCCTGCGCCTGCGGTTCAATCTCGCGATAGGCGGGCTCGGTGACGAGGTAATACTTGACGGAGGTTGCGCCGAAGGTGGCGAGCATCTGGCGCGGCGGACGCACGACGACGGTGTTGCGAATGGCGTAGGCCATGCGCCGTTCTTCCTCACGCGAGCGGTCGGGCAGTCCTTCCATGCCCCCATTGTAGCGCGTCCGCCGCGTGCTACAGTCCCCCTATGACGCACGCGGCTCAGTCTACTTTTCCGCGACTCGAATTCTGGCGGGCGTTCTCGGATGAACGATTCGTGCTGCCGCGCTGCTCGGCGTGCGGAGCGTGGCAATCCTACGGCGCGCGGGCGTGCGCCGCCTGCGGCTCCGGCGGCCTCGAATGGCGGGACGCGAGCGGTGAGGGGAGCGTCTACAGCCTGATGGAGCGCTATGCGCAAGCGGGGGCGGAGCGCGTGTTGCACGTCGTAGTGCTGCAACTGGACGAGGGGCCGCTCGTGATGGGCGCAGCCTACGCGCCTGCGGGAGCGCTGCGCCCCGGCGCGCGGGTATCGGCGCTGGTGGGAGAGGCGGCGGTCGAGGGGCTGCCGTTGTTCGGAGTCTCGCCCGGCGCCGGATGAACGGGACCCATTCACCCGGAGATATAGATAGCGCCTATAGATTTGCATGGCGCATGCGCAGCAGAGGGAAGAGGTTTTGGGATCGGCGGGCCGGGCGCGTTTACGGCGAGCGCAAGGTAGGCTATACTCCGATTTCGGCGGAACGTCCCGGCGTAACGCACGGAAGCGCCGCCACTCATCCTGAGCCGGGAAGGCTGTAACCTTAAGTTTGCTTCTATGACAGCCTACGACCTCGTCGTCATCGGAGCCGGGCCGGGCGGCTACGTCGCCGCCATCCGCGCCGCCCAGCTGGGCCTATCCACGGCCATCGTGGAGCGGGAGGCGGTGGGCGGCGTGTGCCTCAACTGGGGCTGCATCCCCTCCAAGGCGCTCATCCGCAACGCGGAGGTGCTCTCGCTGGTCAAGAGCGCGGGCGAGTACGGCGTCGCCGTTTCGGGCGTGGAGGCGGACTACGCCGCCGGAGTGGAGCGCAGCCGCGGAGTAGTGGAGCGGCTGACGCGGGGTGTGCAGGGGCTGCTGCGCAAGGCGAAGGTGGAGGTAGTGATGGGCGACGCGACCCTGGACGGCCCGAACGCAGTGGTCGTCGGCGAGCGCCGCCTTGAGGCCAAGAACGTCATCGTCGCCACCGGCGCAAGCCCGCGCGCCCTGCCGGGCTTCGAGATCGACGGCGAGCGAGTCGTCACCTATCAGGAGGCCATCGTCCAGACGGACGTTCCCGCCCAGATATGCATCGTGGGCGCGGGGCCTATCGGCGTGGAGTTCGCCTACGTCTATGCCGCCTACGGCGCCAAGGTGACGGTGGTCGAGGCGGAGGCGACGGTGCTGCCCGGCGAGGACGCGGAAGTGACGCGGTTCCTGCGCCGTTACCTGGAACGCCAGGGCATCGAGTTCCTCACTAGCACGAAGAGCAGCAGCGTGCGGCCCACCGAGGACGGCGCGACGGTGACGATGGAGACGTCCGAGGGCGAGCGCGACATGAGATTCGACCGCGTACTGGTGGCCGTGGGCGTCAAGCCCAACACCGAAGGGCTGGGCCTCGAGTCGGCGGGCGCGCAGTTGGAGCGTGGCTTCGTCAAGGTGGACGAGCGCCTGCGGGCGAATGGCGCCGGCCTGTACGCCATCGGCGACGTGACGGGCATCAAGCCCCTGGCGCACGTGGCGCAGGCGCAAGGCGTCTACGTGGCGGAGTTAATCGCGGGGGAGGAGCCTTTCCCGCTGGACTACCAGGGGATGCCCAGCGCCGTCTACTGCAACCCGCAGGTGGCCAGTTTCGGACTGACGGAGCAGGCTGCGGCAGAGCAGGGGATCGAGGTGAAGGTTGGCCGCTTCCCCCTGGGGGCCAACGGCAAGGCGCTTGCCTTGAATGAGGCGGAGGGGTTCGCAAAGGTGGTCGTGGACGCGCACACGGGCGAGATCCTCGGCGCGCACCTGCTGGGCGGCGAGGTGACGGAGCTGCTGGGCGAGCTGAGCCTCGCTCGCATCATGGAGGGAACGAGCATGGAGGTGGGAGCGGTTGTCAACGCGCACCCCACCATCTCGGAAGCGGTGAAGGAAGCGGCGCTGGCCGCCGAAGGCAAGGCGGTCCACATCTAAGCCCGCGCGGGCGCGCCTAAGGCCGCCCCGCGAAACGAGAGGGCGGGAGATGAAGGTAGCAAGAGCAGACAGCAAGACCGAACTCCTCGACCTGTACCGGCACATGAAGCTCATCCGCGTGTTCGAGGAGGCGTGCGCGCAGCAGTACATGCGCGGCAAGATTCGCGGCTTCCTACACCTGTACATCGGCGAGGAGGCGATCGCGGCGGGCGCCATCCCCCTCATGCAGCCGCAGGACTACGTCATCACCCACTACCGCGACCACGGCCACGCCCTGGCGCGCGGGATGGACCCCAACGCGGCCATGGCCGAGCTCTTCGGACGCGCCACGGGGTCGTCCAAGGGCAAGGGCGGCTCCATGCACCTGATGGACGGCTCCGTCAACATGATGGGCGGCTACGCCATCGTGGGCGGACAGATACCGCTGGGCGTGGGTCTCGCCATGGCTTGCGCGCACCGGGGCGACGAGTCGCTCGTCCTCTGCTTCATCGGCGACGGCGCGCTGAACGAGGGCGAATTCCACGAAGGAATGAACCTCGCCGCCATTTGGAACCTGCCCATCGTCATCTTCTGCGAGAACAACCTCTATGGGATGGGCGCGCCCGTGTCGGAGGTGCTAGCGGCCAAGGACATCTACAAGATGGCCGAGCCTTACGGCATCCCGTCGATGCAGATCGACGGGATGGACGTGCTGGCGGTGCGCTCCGCGATGGTGGAAGTGTACGAGCACGTGCGCTCCGGCAAAGGCCCCTACTTTGTCGAGGCGTTGGCCTACCGCTTCCGCGGCCACTCCATGTCCGACCCGGCCGAGTATCGCCACAAGGACGAGGAGGCGCTCTGGCGCCAACGCGACCCTGTCCCTACTTTCCACGCTTACCTGCTGGGCGAGGAGGGCGTGTCGGAGGCGGAGTTGGACGCCGTGGACGCCGAGGTGGACGCGCAGGTGGAGGCGGCGGTGGAGTTCGCCAACGCCAGCCCCGAGCCGGACATCTCCGAACTCGCGTCGGACATCATCGGGAGTTAGCCATGGCCGAGATCACTTACCGCGAAGCCGTTGCTCACGCCTTGACCGAGGCGCTGGACGCCGACGACCGCGTCTTCATCATGGGCGAGGACGTAGGAGCCTACGGCGGCGCCTACGCCGTAACCAGGGGGATGCTGGACAAGTACGGCCCGACGCGCATCCGCGAGGCGCCCATCGCCGAGTCGGTCTTCGCGGGCGCGGGCGCAGGCGCGGCGATGGGCGGCATGCGGCCTGTCGTCGAGTTCATGACCATCAACTTCAGCCTGCTGGCCATCGACCAGATCGTGAACCACGCGACCAAGGTGCGCTACATGTCGGGCGGCCAGTTCAACGCGCCCGTCATCTACCGCGCCGTCACGGGAGGCGGCGCGGGCCTCGCCGCAACCCACTCCCAGAGCCTCGAGCCGTGGTACGCCACGCTCCCGGGCATCCACGTCGTTCTGCCCTCCACGCCCTACGACGCCCTAGGCCTGTTGCGCGAAGCCTTCGCGAAGGAAGACCCCGTGCTCTTCTCCGAGCACGCGCTGCTCTACCGCCTCAAAGGCGAGGTCCCCGACGAGCATTACACCATCCCCTTCGGCGCGGCGGACGTGAAGCGGCGCGGAGCGGACGTAACGCTCGTCGCCTACTCGCGCATGGTGCACGTGGCGCTCGACGCCGCCCAGCTGCTCGCCCAACGCGGCGTGGAAGCGGAGGTGATCGACCTGCGCACGCTGCGCCCCCTCGATATGGAGACGGTCTACCAGTCGGTGCGCAAGACGAACCGGGTGGCCGTGGTGGAGGAGGCGTGGCGCACGGGCGGGTTCGCCGCCGAAGTTGCCGCGCAGATTCAGGAGGCGTGCTTCGACGACCTCGACGGTCCGGTGGCGCGGGTGGCGGGGGAGGACGTGCCGCAGCCCTACGCGGCCAACCTGGAGCGTGCCTCTATACCCAGCGCGCAGAAAGTGGTGGATACTCTAGCGGAGGTCGTCGGCGTCTAACGGCGCCGCGCTCACGGACGCGCAACCCGCCGCACCCAAGACGGAGGAGCCTATGGCCACTGAAGTCCTGATGCCCCAGATGGGATACGACATGACCGAGGGAACGGTCGTGAAGTGGGTCAAGCAGGAGGGCGACGCCGTCTCGAAGGGCGAAGTCATCGCCGAGATTGAGACGGATAAGGCGACGGTGGAGATGGAGGCGGAGGCGGGCGGCGTGCTGCGCCGCATCGCCGTCGGCGAGGGCGCGACCGTGCCCGTCGGCCAGGTCATCGGCGTCATCGGCGCTGCCGACGAGGAGCTTCCCGAGGCGGACGCCGCCGCGCCGGCGCCGCCGGCGCAGGCGGTGGAAGAGGCCGCGCCCATTCCTCAAACGGAGGCTGTGTCCGCCCCTGCGGACGGCGGCGCGTCCGGGGCGCTCCGCGCCTCACCGGTGGCGCGACGCCTCGCCGACGAGCGCGGCGTCGATCTCAAGCAAGTGACCGGCACCGGCCCGGGCGGGCGCATCACCAAGGAGGACGTGCTGAACTTCGTGCCTCCGTCCGAGGCGCCTGCCGCCGCGCCGGAGGCGGCGCCCGTTCCCCAGGCTGCGCCCGCAGCGGCGACCGCCGCAGGGCAGTCGATGCGGGTAGGGCCGCCGCCCCGCTTGCCCGACGCGCAAGGCCGCATCCCCTTGTCCAAGATGGCGCTGGCCATCGCACGGCGCACCGCCGCCACCAAGGGCCCCGTCCCCCACTACTACGTCAACGCCGCGGTGGACATGACGCGCGCGATGGAGTTCCGCCGCGAGATCAACGAGGCGCTGAGCGACGTGCGAGTGAGCGTGAACGACCTCGTCATCAAGGCCGCCGCCCTTGCCCTGCGGAAGCACCCCGTGTTCAACGCCACCTTCCAGGACGACCACCTGGAGGTCTCGCCCCACGTCAACGTCGGCGCCGCCGTGGCGCTGGACGAGGGACTGGTCGTGCCAGCGATTCTCGAGTGTGAGCGCAAGCCGCTGACACAGATCGCCAAGGAGGCGAAGGACCTGGGCCGCCGCGCGAGGGAGGGCAAGCTTCGCCAAGACGAGTACACGGCGGGAACCTTCAGCATCAGCAACCTCGGCATGTTTGAGGTGGACAGCTTCACGGCCATCATCGTGTCGCCCCAAGCGGCGGTGCTGGCCGTCGGGGCGGTGCAGTCCACCCCCGTCGTGCGCAACAACGAGGTAGTGGTGCGTCAGATGATGCAGGCGTCGCTCTCCGCCGACCACCGCATCAGCAACGGGGCGGACGCGGCGCAGTTCCTGGTCGAGATTAAGCGCGGCCTAGAGGCGCCGTTCAGCCTCATCGCCGACGACTTGCGGGGCTAGCGCCGCCTCCTCTACTTCACGCGCACGAAGCGCTGTAGGCGCTTGCCGGTGTTGACCTCGCCTGTGAAGAGGTTGCCGTTGGCGTCGCCCGCCAGACTGTGCACCCACTCGAAGTAACCGGCAAGGCGACCGGGGTGGCCGAATGCGCCGACCACTTGGAGGTCGCGCCGCGTCAGTATCCACACCTTCATATTGGTGCCGTCGGGGACGTAGAGATAGGTCTGCTCGGGGTCGGGAGAGAACTCCAAGTCCCATACGGCGCCCATCGCCAGCGTGCGCGTGGCGAAGAACGACTCGGCGACGAACGTTCCGTCCTTGTGGAACACCTGGACGCGGTTGTTGGTGCGGTCGGCGGTGTAGACCAGGCCGTCGTTGGAGATGCGGACGGCGTGGACGGGCGAGCGGAAGGAGCGCAGCACCTCGTCGTCGGGGTTGTAGGGCGGCAATTCCTCGTCATGGGGCGTCTCGCCGTAAGCGCCCCAGTGGCGCTTATACGCGCCCGTCTGCGCGTCGAACACCACGACGCGGCGGTTGGCGTAGCCGTCGGCGATATACGCCTCGTTCGCCTCGTGATCGACGGCGATGTCCGCCGCGCGCCCCAGCAGGCGGGTGTCGTTGCTGCCGCCCGTCTCGCCCCACTGGCCAATGGTGAGCAGGCGTTCGCCGTCGGCGGTGGACTTGAAGATGACGTGGTCTTCGTCGTTGATGCCGCCCGTCCAGACGTTGTCGTCGTCATCGACGAACAGGCCGTGTTCGGTTACGGGCCAACGCTCCCCGTCCCGCGCGCCCCACGCGCGGACGACGTGTCCCTGGGGGTCGAACTGGAGCACGGAGGGCGCGGGGAAGCAGCACTCGGCGATGGGCGGGTCTTGCGCTGCGCCGGTCTCGCGCTCCGTCAGGCTGCGCGGGCGGTGGACGACCCACACATGGTTGCGGCGGTCGACGGCGACGCCCGCCACCTGGCCAATGATCCAGTTCTCCGGCAGCGGCTTAGGCCAGTAGGGGTCTACCTCGTAGTGCGGGACGGCCTCGGCCACGCTAGCCCCCGCGGTCGTACAGGTCGGGCCACGTCATCGGCCCGGCGTCCGTGGCGACGATGCGGTTGCGCAGCAGGCCCACTTGCTCGATCTCCACCTCCACCACGTCGCCGTCTTGCATCGCGCGGCGCGCGCCGGGCAGGCTCGGCGGACGGACGGTGCCGGTATAGATGATGTCGCCCTGCTGCAAGGTGGCGTAGCTGCTGAGGTAGCTGACGAGGCGGGCGACGCTGTTGCGCATATTGCGCGTGCGCCCCTCCGCAACCACCTCGCCGTTCAGCCGAATCTCCATCGCCAGGTCGCCGTAGTCGAGGCCCGTAACGATGGCGGGGCCCAGGCACGCCCACGTGTCGAGGCCTTTGGCGGGAAGGCGCGCGGGCTCTTCGATGCCCTGGCGCTCGCCGTACCACGTGTTCTCGCTCCAGTCGTTGCCGACGGAGACGCCGAACACGTAGCCCGGCGCGTCCTCCACGGAGATGTGCCTGCCTGGCTTGCCGATGATGACGACCAGCTCGCCCTCGTAGTTCAGATTGGCCGCGCCGGGGGGCAACTCCACGTCCCCCTCGTGCGGGTTGAGCGACGTAGCCAGCTTTGCGAACCATCGCGGGTGCGGGATGGGCTGGCGCTCGCCGGGCGTGTCGTGGTTCGTGGTTACGCCGATGACCTTGGCGACGTGCTCCGGCGCCAGCGGAACCAGCAGCTCGACGTCCGCCAGCGCGTGCGAACGCCCGGCGCGGCGCGGCGGGTCGTCGAACAGCGAGCCTTCCAGCTCGTGGATGGTCTCGCCGTCGAGGACACCGTAGGCGGCGCGTCCCTCGGCGCGGTAGCGGACGAAGCGCGTTATCCGGTTGTCGGCCACAGGGCGTTCTCCTTGACGAGCGGGGCGCTGCGCGGGCTAGCCGTGCAGCGCCGCCGTTCCCTCGAAGTTGGCGGTCATCGGCTCGATGGGGATGTCCGCCCAGCTCTCGGCGTTCATGAACTCCTCCCATCGACGGTAGAAGTGGCGCTGGTTGCTCTCGGAGATGTAGCGCTCGGCGACGACGCCGGGGTAGTCGTCGTGCGCGCCCGCGCGGCCTACGCCCATCGACACGTGCTGCCTGTACTTGCGAGCCACCGGGCTGCGGCTCGCCTCCGACACCTGGCGCCAGTTGTCGATGTCGTCCTGCTCGTTCAACCCCGTCGCGCCGTTGTTCTGTGCGTGGCCCGCCGACAGCGCCTGCTTCATCTCCTCCGGCGCGTCCTTGTCGAATACGGTGAAGTCCCAGAACTCCGTCAGCAGCGGCCCGCGCGGAAGCGCCAGGCGGAAGCCCAGCACTCCGTTGGGGAAGAGGCTGTGATTGCCCAGCCGCACCTGCGTCGCGCGGAATCGCCCGAGACGACGCTCCACCTCCGGCAGCGTCTCCTCGTGGTAGCGCTCGAAGCGCTCGCGGTTGTCCTTCGTCACCCCCGCCAGGATCTCCAGCCCCGTGCTGCCCGTCGGGCGGGTGGTGATGCTGTGGCCGTTGACGGACACGTGGCGCGCGTCGCTCACCAGCTGCTGCTCCATCGTGGGGCGCGGACGCCCGATGAAGCGCGCCTTCACCGCTGCGGCGGAGGCGTGGGTGACGGGGACGTGGTAGTTGTCGGAGCAGTTGTCGACGGGCGTCTTCCAGTTCACCGGCTGCAGCCACTTGATGGGGCCGACGGCGACGGTGCCGCCGTCGCGGCGGTTGAACACCGTGTCCAGATACCAGCGCGCGTCGCCCAGATACGCCTCCAGGCTCGGCGCCTCGTGATCCCACGTCGCGAACACGATGCCCGCGTAGGTGTCCACCTTGGCTTCGATCAGACTGAGCTCGTCCATGGCGAGGGCGTCGTAGTAGGCCTCGGGGATGCCCGGGACGTGCTCGAGGCGCCCGTCGTTGGAGAACGTCCAGCCGTGGTAGGTGCACATGAAATTCTTGGCGTTCCCCTCGTCGGCGCGGACGACGCGGTTCCCGCGGTGGCGGCACATGTTGAGGAAGACGTGGAGCCGCCCGCCGTTGTCCCGCGTGAGGATGACGGGGTCCTCACCCATGTAGGAGTGGAAGAAGTCGTTGACCTTGGGCACGAGCGACACGTGGCCGACCATCTGCCACGCGCGCCCGAATATCTTCTCGAGCTCCTCCTGGTAGATGTCTGCGTCGACGAAGATGCGCCTGTCGAGCGCTCCCGTCTCGGCGTCGATGATGCTGTACTTCTTGGTGGCGACCATCAGAGCGGCCTCCTGCGGAAGGTGCGTGTACTTTACCACTAGGGGCAATGGGGGGCGTTCGCGTTGCGGGGACAGGTTTCAAACCTGTCCCTACGGAGGAGGTGGGCGCGGGGCGGCGCTGCCTCGCCCCAGATGCGTCGAGGGGCCGTCTTGCGGGTTGGAAGGCGCTGCGCGTCGAGGAATTGGTATTCGAGGGCGCCTGTGTTCCATTGTGTCTGCGTGAGAATGTTGAAGGCGCGCCTGTACTGCGACTGGATGACTGAGAAGATAGAATACGGTTCCTAACGGCCTAGGGCGGCCTTCAGGGACTCAGGGCGAGCGGAGGGATTGCATAGACTCGTAGGAGAGGGGATGGGAGCGAACGGAGGCAGTGGGAGCGGGGGCTGGGCCGGGCCTGCGCTGGTCGTGGACGATCAGGAGCGGGGGCTGTTTCTCGTGCATCGTTCGGTGTTCACGGATACTGGCATCTTGGCAATGGAGCGGGAGCGGATATTCGATCGGTGCTGGTTGTACGCGGGTCACGAGTCAGAGATTCCGAAGGCAGGGGATTTCGTGACGCGGCGTGTAGCAGGGCGGCCGGTCATCGTGACGCGGGGGCGGGACGGGAAGGTTCGCGCGCTGCTGAATACGTGCACGCACCGCGGGGCGTTGGTGCGCCGGGAAGCGCGGAGGAACGCGAAAACGCATCAGTGTTTCTACCACGGGTGGAGCTTTACGCCGGAGGGGGAGGTGAACGGGATCCCAGGGGAGGATGCGTATAGCGAGGCGTTCGATCGCGGCGAGCGGCGGCTGCGGGAGCCGCCGGGAGGGACGGCGTCGTACAGGGACTTCATCTTCGTGAATTTCAATCCGGAAAACGAGGTTTCGCTGGAGGATTATCTGTGGGATGCGAAGGAGTACTTGGGGTGCATTGCGGACCAGTCGGCGGGGCGTATGGAGGTGTTGCAGGGTTCGCAGCCGTTCGGGATGCGGTGCAATCACAAACTGCACGTTGAGAACAGCACGGACGGTTATCACGCGCTGGTGGCGCACAAGCGTTATTTCGATTGGCTGGCTGGCGCGGGCGCCATGGACGTGAGCGCGGGTCTGCGCTTTTCGCCGAAGGCGCTGGGGAACGGGCACGCGATCATCGGCCGGTCGGTGGCGCCGTTCGGGCGGCCTATGGCGCAATGGATCCCGTATTTCGGGGAGGAGCGCAAGCCGCACTTCGAGGAGATGTACCGGAAGGCGGTGGAGCGGTTGGGGGAAGAGCGGGCGCATCAGGTGTGCACGTGCGGTGGAATTCTGTTCATCTTTCCAAACCTGATCATCAACGACATCATCTCGACGACGGTGCGGACGTTCTATCCGATTGAGCCGGGGTACATGGAAGTGACGGCATGGTGCCTGGGGCCGGAGGAAGAGGAGGCGCCGGAGCGGGCGGTGCGGCTGGATGGTTTCGTGACGTTCAATAGCCCTGGTGGTTTTGTGAATCCAGACGATACCGAGGCGCTGGAGTCGTGCCAGCGCGGGTTCGAGGCGGCGAAGGAAGTGGAGTATTCGGATGTGTCGCGAGGGATGAAGCGCTTGCTGCAAGGCGGAGAGGATGAGTTGGAGATGCGGGTGTTCTGGCGGCAGTGGGCGCGGTTGATGAGGGAGGCGGGGCCGGCTTCCACCCACACCGGGACGGACGCCTAGGGGCGGCCTTCGAGGCGCATTAGGCCGAGCATCTGATGGACACCGATCTGTCGACGTGCCGCGAGCGCCTCCGCGAGGTCATCGCGACGCTGACGGAGATGCGCCGGACATCGCGCGGCTCGACGCGGAGTAGGGGCAGGACGGCGGGAGGGGCTAGTCCTCCTCGAGCGTGGAAGTGTCGCCCTCGGGGAGACCCAGCTCGCGCGCTTTGAGCAGACGGCGCATGATCTTGCCGCTGCGCGTCTTGGGCAGACCGGCGATGATCTCTATCTCCCGCGGCGCCACGGCGGCGGCGAGCTTGCCGCGCGCGAAACCCATCAGCTCGCGGCGCAGATCGTCCGTCGCCTCGTACCCCTCCTTCAACGACACGAACGCCTTGACCACCTCCATTGCCACCGGGTCGGGCTTGCCGATGACGCCCGCCTCCGCCACGGCGGGGTGCTCGATGAGCGCGCTCTCCACCTCAAACGGGCCGACCAGGTGCCCTGCCGTGTTGATCACGTCGTCCGTCCGCCCGATGAACCAGAAATAGCCGTCCTCGTCCTGCTCCGCCTCGTCTCCGCTGAAGTACCAGCCGTTTACGAAGCGCGATTCGTAGCGCTCCTCCTGCCGCCAGTAGGTCTGGAACATCGACGGCCAGCCGGGGCGCGCGGCGAGGTTGCCGGAGCGTCCGGGGGGCAGTCGCTCGCCGTCGTTGTCCACGATGGCCGCCTTGATGCCCGGCAGCGGCTTGCCCATCGAGCCGGGCTTGATGTCGGCGCACGGATAGTTCGCGATCATGATGGCGCCCGTCTCGGTCTGCCACCAGTTGTCGTGGATGGGCATGCCGAACGCCTGCTGCCCCCACACGACGGCCTCGGGGTTGAGCGGCTCGCCGACGGAGGCGACGTGGCGCAGGGAGGAGAGGTCGAAGGAGCGGGGCAGGTCGAGGCCCTGCTTCATCAGCATGCGCACCGCCGTCGGCGCGGTGTACCACACCTCCACGCGGTAGCGCTGGATCGTCTCGTACCACCTGCGCGCGCTGAACCCGCCCTCGTAGACGACCTGCGTCACGCGGTTCGTCCACGGCGCGATCATCCCGTAGGAGGTGCCGGTGACCCACCCGGGATCCGCTGTGCACCAGTACACGTCGCCGGGGCGCAGGTCGAGCGCCCACTTGCCCGTCAGGTGCTGCTGGATGACGGAGTTGTGGCGATGGACGGCGCCTTTGGGCTTGCCCGTGGTGCCAGAGGTGTAGTGCATGATGGAGAAGTCGTCGCGGGTGGTGGCGATGGGCGGGTCGTCCTCCGGCGCCGCCTCCATCAGCGCGGCGAAGTCGAGGTCGCCCGGCGCAAGGGGGCCGGGGAAGCGCCCGTTCTTGTTCAGCACGACCACGTGCTTGAGTTCCGGCAGGTTGGCGATGACACCCGCGACGCGCTCACGCAGGTCGGGCTGCGTAACCAGCACGGAGGCGCCGCTGTCCTCGAGGCGGTCGCGCACCGGGTCGGGGCCGAACGCGGAGAAGAGAGGGCCTGCGATGCACCCTGCCTTGAGCGCGCCGAAGATGGCGGCGTAGTGCTCCGGCACGCGCTCCATAAAGGTGAACACGCGGTCGCCCTTGCCCACGCCCAGGTTCGCAAGCAGGTTGGCGAAGCGATTGGTGAGGCGGCGTAGGTCGTCGTAGGAGTAGGACTCCGTCTCGCCGTTCTTCCCCTCCCACAGCATGGCGGCGGCGGCGCCGTGGCCGTCGCGCATGTGGCGGTCGATGGCCTCGTAGGCGATGTTCAAGCCGCCGCCTGGCAGCCACGCCAGCTCGCGCTCCACCTCCGCCCAGTCGAAGGACGCGCGCGCGGCGTCGTAGTCGGCCAGGTTGGGCGGAGAGGCGGGAGCCTCCTTGCGGATGGTGGGGTGGCTCATCGTCATAGCGCTGCCTCCGTCGTAGGGGCGGGTTTTAAACCCGCCCGCCTTCGCGGCAAGTGTAGGGTGGGATGGGGGAGCGGGCAAGGGAGGGCGCCCTGTCCGGGCGCAAGGCGCGGGCATAACCTAGTGGAACCGCGCCCCGTGTCGGCTAGAGTAGCCGGGAACGCGGGCGCGCCCGCGGCGGGAATGGCGCGACTCTGCTCAGGGAGAGAGACATGTATATGCGGTTTGCTGGCGTCTACCTCATGCTGTCCGGCTTCGCCGTCGCGGCCTACTTCATCCTCACCGCCGTCATCCAGGCCGACTGGGAGCTGTCCGTCTGGGAAGTCATCGACTGGTTCATGGCGGCGGGTGCCCTGCTCGCTCTGGGCATCGGCTGGCTCCAGAAGCGGGAGATGGAGAGCGACGGCGATAGCGGCCTCGCGCACTTCATCACCGTCAACGCCACCTTCTACGCCGCCGCCGCCCTTTTCATCCTCTTCTTCTGGAAGTGGTTCGCCGCCGTCCTCTTCCAGAACGAGGACGACTCCGGCGTGTCGTGGGCGGCGCTGGACGTGCTCTACACGCTCGTTGCTATGGGCCTGGGCCGCCGCCTCTGGAACAACAAATAGCGCGCCACCAACAGCGGCGCGCGGTGAGGCGGGCGCGGAGCGGGGGCTAGGAGCGCGAGCGGCGGCGGCGGCGCGCGGAGCGGCGCGCAGCGATTCGCGCCTTCTCGCCCTTCGAGCGGAAGAAGCGCCTGTCCTTGTGCTGCTTCAGCACCCCCGTCCGCGTAACTGCGGAGCGGAAGCGGCTCACCAGGCCCTCGGGGCTTTCGCCGTCGCGCAAGGTTACGAACGCCATAGCCGCATCCTAGCACACCGCCTGCGCTGACGGCAACGCCCGCCACGCCGCGCCGTCGGCGCGTTGACAAGCGCGCGCGCCGGTGGCACTATTGGCACTCTAGACCGCCGAGTGCTAATCCTGCGGCGCCTCCTATGCCCATCTACGAATACGCATGCGAAGCCGGCCACGACTTCGAGGTGCGGCAAGGCTTTCACGACGACCCCGTCTCGGAGTGCCCGCGCTGCCGTCGCCCCTCGCGCCGCGTCTACCGTCCTGCGCCGGTGATTTACAAAGGCTCCGGCTTCTACACCACGGACTACGCCCGCAAGCAGCCTAGCGCGGGCGCCAACTCTGGCGCGTCCTCCTCGTCGTCGTCCTCTTCCTCCTCCCCCGCGCCGTCCTCCTCGTCGTCCGACGACGACTAGCGCGGTGCGGGCGGTCATCCAGCGCGTCTCCCAAGCCGCCGTCGCCGTCGAGGGGCGCGAGGTCGCGCGCATCGGCTCCGGCCTGCTGGTGCTGCTGGCCGTCGGCGCTGACGACACGGAGGAGGACGCCGCCTACGTAGCCGAGAAGACCGCGAACCTCCGCATCTTCCCCGACGAGGCGGGACGCCTCGACCGCTCTCTGTTGGACGTTGGCGGCGAGGTCTTGTTGGTGAGCCAGTTCACCCTCTACGGCGACGTGCGGCGAGGCCGCCGTCCGAGCTTCAGCGGCGCGGCGCCCCCGGGCCAAGCGCGTGAGGCGTTCGAGCGAGCGGCGGCGCGATTCGAGGCGGCTGGCCTGACGGTGCGCACCGGCCGCTTCCAAGAGATGATGTGGGTCTCGCTGGTGAACGACGGGCCGGTGACCATCTACCTAGACAGCGCCGAGCGCTCGCGCCCCCGCCACGCCTAGACATCCGGCTCTTCCATCGCCCCCGCCTCCTCTCGCCGCCCGAATCGAGCCTGGATGCCTGCCCCGCATCAAGTACGGGGCAGGCTTTTCGCGGGCATGACGGCAGGGGAGGCCTGGGCGCCGGGCTGTTCGCGTTTTGCGTCCGAAAGTGTCCGATTTCGTCCGATGCAGGCGTGAGAAGGGTCAGTGGAATCGGACGGCGATTCGGACGGAATCGGGCAGTTCGCGGGGAAAATCGGACGGTCTGGGACAATGGCCGGGCGGTGAGGGCTTGGCCCTCGCGGAAGAAGTCGCCGGGCCGGGAGGCGGGGGCGTGCGTTTTGGTGTCCATGCTACCAATTATAGTACGGAGGTTCTGTTTTGAAAACAGGCGGATGTCATAGGAGTGGCGGGGCGCCCTTCGAGTTCCCTCAGGGCGAACGGAGAGGGGCAAAGAGGAACCGAAGCGGGCGCGGGGCACCGCTCACTTGCCGCGAGGCGGCGCCGTGGGTGATGCTCACTCTATGCGCATCCTTGGCGTTGACCCCGGCACCCACCGCCTCGGCTACGGCGTAATCGAGGTGGACGGCCCTGCGCGGCGCTGCCTGGAGGCGGGCTGCCTGGAGGCGAGGCGCCGCG
>JAGWBE010000008.1:22111-37160 GCA_021296055.1 Dehalococcoidia bacterium
CAAGTCCGCGGTCGCCGTCGGCCAAGCGCAGGCGCTCGCGCTGCTGGTGGCCGCCGACGCGGGCATAGAGGTGCACCGCTACGCGCCATCCCAGGTCAAGCACGCGGTCGCCGACTACGGCGCGGGCACTAAGGCGCAACTCCAACGCTCCCTCCGCTTATTGCTGGCGCTGCCCCCCGAGCCTATGGCTGACGACGCCTCCGACGCGCTGGCCGTCGCCCTCTGCCACCTCCAGCACTGGCGCACGGAGCAGCGGGTGCGCACGTCGTGAGCCTCATCGCCGCAATCGCGGGGAGCATCGCCGCAAAAGGTCCCGACTTCGCACTGGTGGCCGTCGGCGGCGTGACGCTCAAGGTCTACGCTCCCGCGTTCGACCTCGTCTCTATGGGCGACGAGGGCGCGCCAGTGCGCCTCCACACGCACCTCATCGTGCGCGAAGACGACCTCCAGCTCTACGGTTTTCTCGAACCGCAGGCGCAGCGGCTGTTCGAACTGCTCATCGGCGTCAGCGGGGTCGGCCCGCGCGTCGCGCTCGGCTTGCTCTCCGCCCTGCCCGCGGGCGAAGCCGCCGCCGCCATCGTGTCGGAGGACATCGTCGCCCTCGCCCGCGCTCCCGGCGTCGGCAAGCGCACCGCCGAGCGCCTCATCCTGGAGTTGCGCCAGAAGTTAGAGGTGGAGACGCGCGCCGAGCCCGTCGTTCCAGGCGCCCGCGCCACCGGCGACGCAGCCCTCGACTTCCTGGTGAGCCTCGGCTTCGCCGCTTCCGAGGCGCGCCAGGCCCTCTCGGTCGAGCGCGATGCGGATCTGGCGGTGGAGGAGCGAGTGAGGCGCGCCCTGCAGCGGATGGGACAGGGGTAAGGCTGCCCGCCACCTCCGTCCCGCGCTGGCGTACAATGGGCGAGCGGCTCGTCAGCCCGGAGGCGCTTATGCCCGAACACCCGCCGCCCAGCGCGGCCAGCCCCCGCCCCATCCCGCGCCCCTTCGCCTTCCACTGGGGCAAAGGACTGGTGGTGGAGGAGGCGTCCATCGAGACGCCCTACACCGAGCCGACCATCCAACTGCTGGAGTACGAGGACGGCTCGGAGACGCTGCGCTTCTGCTACTACCACGGCCCGCGCTTCGGACGCGGCCCGGCAATGATGGACGCCGACGCACTGGACGACATGCGCGAGGCGCTCCAAGAGACGCCCCGCCTGCGCGCGCTGCTGAAGCGGTTGACGGAGGACTAGGCGTGGCCACGCTGCCGGAGATGATCGACGCGAGCACGCCGTTCGAGGTGACGGCGGACTTCGTGCCCCGCGGCGACCAGCCGGAGGCCATCCGCCAACTCACGGAGGGCGTGCAGGAGGGTCTCCACTACCAGACGCTGCTCGGCGTAACCGGCTCCGGCAAGACCTACTCCATGGCGAAGATCGTGGAGGGCGTGCAGCGCCCGACGCTGGTCATCGCCCCCAACAAGACGCTGGCGGCGCAGTTGGCGAGCGAGTTTCGCGACTTCTTCCCCAAGAACGCCGTCGAGTACTTCGTCTCCTACTACGACTACTACCAGCCGGAGGCGTACGTTCCCAAGACCGACACCTACATCGAGAAGGACGCCGACGTAAACGACGAGATCGACAAGCTGCGCCACTCGGCGACCCGCGCCCTGATGACGCGCCGCGACGTTCTCATCGTCGCCTCCGTCTCGTGCATCTACGGCCTCGGCTCCCCGGACGAGTACTACTCCTTCGTCGAGACCGTGCGCCGGGGCGAGCGCAAGAACCGCAACCGCCTGGTGCGCCGCCTGATCGAGATGCAGTACGAGCGCAACGACTTCGACCTCGCCCGCGCGCGCTTCCGCATCCGCGGCGACACGCTGGAGCTGCTGCCCGCTTACGAGGACGCCGCCGTGCGCATCGAGTTCTTCGGCGACGAGGTGGAGCGCATCGTGGAGCTCGACCCGCTGACCGGGGAGCTGCTCGCCGACCGCCAGCGCGTCGACATCTACCCGGCCAAGCACTTCGTGACCTCCGCCGAGAAGATCGACGCCGCCATCGCGGACATCGAAACGGAGCTGGAAGAGCGCCTCGCCTTCTTCCGCGAGCAGGGCAGGGTGCTTGAGGCGCAGCGCCTCGAACACCGCACGCGCTACGACATGGAGATGCTGCGCGAGACGGGCTACTGCGCCGGCGTGGAGAACTACTCCCAGCCGCTAGGGCGCCGTCCGCGTCACAGCGCCCCCTGGACGCTGTTGGACTACTTCCCCGACGACTTCTTGCTGATACTGGACGAGTCGCACATGGCCATCCCCCAGCTGCGGGCGATGTACCACGGCGATATGTCCCGCAAGAACGTGCTGGTCGACTTCGGCTTTCGTCTCCCCTCCGCCATCGACAACCGCCCTCTCAACTTCGACGAGGTGGAGCTGCGCATCAACCAGGCGCTCTTCATCTCCGCAACGCCGGGCCCTTACGAGATGCAGCGCTCCGAGCGCGTGGTGGAGCAGGTCATCCGCCCTACCGGCCTGCTGGACCCGACCATCGAGGTGAAGCAGACCAAAGGACAGATTGATGACTTGCTGGATCAGCTAGCCCGGCGCGTCGCCAAGGGGCAGCGCGCGCTCGTGACGACGCTCACCAAGCGCATGGCGGAGGAGCTGACCGACTACCTGCGCGAGATGAACGTGAAGGTGCACTATCTCCACTCGGAGATCGACACGCTGGAGCGCATCGAGATACTGCGCGACTTGCGCCTGGGCGTCTACGACGTGGTGGTGGGCATCAACCTGCTGCGGGAGGGGCTGGATCTGCCGGAAGTGAGTTTGGTGGCGATCCTCGACGCCGACAAGGAGGGCTACCTGCGCTCCGCCACCTCGCTCATCCAGACCGTCGGTAGGGCGGCGCGGCACGTGGAGGGGCACGTGGTGATGTACGCCGACCGGGTGACCGACTCGATGCGCCGGTGCATCGACGAGACCTACCGCCGCCGCGAGATACAAGAGCGTTTCAACACCGAGCACGGCATCCAGCCCGAGGGCATCCAGAAGGCTGTCCACGACATCACCGAGCGCATCCGCGAGGTCGCCGAGCCCAAGGCGGCCTACAACGTGCGGCGTGAGATGTCCAAGGACGACCTCGCCCGCGCCGTCAAGGAACTCGAATCGGAGATGCGCAGCGCCGCCAAGAAGCTGGAGTTCGAGAAGGCGGCGGCGCTCCGCGACGAGATGATCGAGCTCAAGCGCCTCGTGGCCGCCCAAGAAGTAGTGATGCGCGGTGAGCGGGGCGAACGGGCGGGGCGGGCCTCCGCGTAGTGCGCCGGACGCTCGCTGCGCTTCTGTTGGCCGCAACGGCCATGGCCGTTGCCGCTTGCGGCGGCGCAAAGCCCGGCGACCCCGCGCTGCCCCCAGGCTTCGCCGACCGAGGCGTCCCTCCCGTCGAACTGAACGCCTACGTCTACGCCGACCTCGACTACGCGGTCTCCGTCGAAGTCGCCGCGTTTGGCGGCCCGGCGGACGCTCTGCCGTTCGCCGTCCGCCGCGCGGAAGGCGCAGTGGCCGCGCCCGATACGGAGCAGGCGGCGCGGTTCGAGTTGGACGCGGCCTGGCAGGCGGAAGCGGCGGTCTCTTGGCTGGACGAGCAGTCGGGCGCGTGGGCCATGGCGGATGGGCTTGTCTTGGCGGTTGCGAGCGAGCCGGGCGCGTGGGCGGACGAGATGGCGGCGGGCTGGAGCCTTGAGCGGCGTGAGACCGTCGAGTCGCGCTACCCGGAGGCGTGGGAGGCGCTGAGGTTGCTGCCGGAGGCGCCGCCGGGGGAGCCGTTGGCGGCGGGATTCGTGCGGAACGCCGCCGCCGTCGCCGACGACCTAGCGGCGCTGACGCGGGCGGACGCGCCGGATCTGAAGCAGGCGCTTGGCCTCGCTCGCATCGACACGATCGCCTTCGTCGTCTACGCCGAGCGCCCCGGCGCGTTGCGGGACGGAGCAACGCCCGATTCGCTGCGCGAGGCTAGGGTGGGCGCCATCGCCGTCGCCAAGTCCCGCTACCCCGCGCTCATCATCGGCTCGCTCACCAACCGCTTCGCCGCGCAGCTGGGGCTGGAGGAGGCGGAGGTGGCAGGCGAGCGCGCGTGGCGGCGCAGCCTGCAAGGTAGGGCGCACCTGGTCGTGAAGACCTACGGGGCGGCGTTCTACTTCGCCGTCGCGCCGACGGCGGAGGGCGCCGAGGCGCTGGTCGCGTCGGTGATCCGCAGCCAGGAGGCGCGGGCGTAGAGCAGGAGCGCTCCATTCCGGGACGCCGCTAAAGTTGACAATTAAGATCGACTTTCTCTAGACTGCCCCTATGACGACCAAGAAGCAGGTCGGGGTCGAAGAGGTCACGGACGCGCTGAAGGATGTCTACGACCCGGAGATTCCGGTAAACATCGTAGACCTCGGGCTGGTGTACGGCGTGGACGTGGACGAGGGGAGCAACGTGAGCGTGAAGATGACGCTCACCGCCGCCGGATGCGGGATGGGCCCCTTCATCGCACAACAGGCCGAGTGGGCAGTGGCGGACGTTGACGGGGTGAACGACGTGAGCGTTGAGGTGGTCTTCGAGCCGCCGTGGAGTCCCGACCGCATCTCCGAGGATGGCAAGAAGCTCCTCGGCCTCGACGACTAGCGTCCCGCCACGCGTTCCCGCATCATCGTTCGGAGAGCAGGGCCGCGCGGAGCGCCCGCACTAACCGCGCGCGAGCGCGTATGGGCGAGCCGCAAGCAGGAGGCAGCCGCGCGATGCAGCAGCAGATGACCGAGGAGCAGCGCCAGGCGCGCCTCGCCCAGATCAAGCGCCAGTGGGAGCAGCGCCGTCAAATCGGCCGCTCCCTTGGCCGGATCAAGACCAAGATCGGAGTCTACAGCGGCAAGGGCGGCGTCGGCAAGACCACGGTCGCCGTCAACCTCGCCGCCTACCTCGTCAAGCAGGGCTACCAGGTCGGTCTCCTTGACGCGGACATCGATTGCCCCAACGCCCACAAGGTGCTCGGCGTCACCGAGCGCCCCCTCGTCGAGGACGGCCGCCTGACCCCGCCGCAGAAGGACGGCGTGAAGGTCGTCTCCATGGCCTTCTTCCAGGAGAAGGAGGACGAGGCCATCATCTGGCGCGGCCCGATGATCCACAACGCCATCAATCAGTTCCTCCAGATGACCGACTGGGGCGACCTCGACTTCCTCGTCGTGGATATGCCGCCCGGCACCTCCGACGCGCCGCTCACGGTTATGCAGGTGCTGTCGATGGACGGGTTCGTTGTTGTGACCACTCCCCAGGCCCTGGCCGCTATGGACGCCAAGCGCTCCATCAACATGATTCGCAAGCTCAACGTGAATGTGCTGGGCGTAGTGGAGAACTTCAGCGGCGAGGTCTTTGGCGCGGGCGCGGGCCGCGACCTGGCCGACGAACTGGCGCTGCCCTACCTGGGCAGCGTCGCCCTGCGCCCCGACTACAAGGACCAGACGCGCGCGCCGGTCTTGTCGCTGGCGGAGGTGGAGGAGGAGTACCACGCCCTCTGGTCGGGCGTGCGGGCCCAACTCGAGCGCCTGGAACGCATGCCGGAGCAGGTGTAGGCGCAGCGCGCTGTTTCATCAACCGGAATAGCGCGCCGCCTTATGACGGCCTAGCGCTTAGGATAGAAGACCCCCTCCCGTTATTCCACGAAAGTGAAATAGCGCGTTCGATTATTCTGTTTTAGAAGGTAAAACAGAATAAGCCCTCCGGTTATTTCACAAAGCGAAACAATGCGCGGCGGTCTCCCTATAGCGGCTCAGTCTCCTGATGGAGGATGGCGAGGTAACGGTCATAGACGAACAGGCGCCCGCGGCGTCTGCCGGTGATCTCCCTTGCGACGCCGAGGTTCTCCAGCTGCGCGAGCGCTGATGCGCAGGCGGAGTAGGAGAGGCCCGTGAGCCTTCGCGCCTCGGTGACGGAGAGGATGGGGGAACGCATGAGGTGTTGGTGCACGCGCAGCAGCGAGCCGGCGCGCGACCCGGCGCTGATGCGGTCGCGGTCGTCCCTGAATATCTCGTACAGCCGCTGCGCTGTCGCCACGACGCTCTCGGCGGTGTCCCGCACGCCCTCGAGGAAGAAGCGGAGCCATGCCTCCCAGTCGCCCGTGCGCCGCACGTTGTCCAGTAGGTCGTAGTAGCGCTCGCGGTGTTGCTTGAAGTACAGGCTGAGGTAGAGGACGGGGTCGCGCAGCATGCCCGCCTGGCACAGCAGGAAGGTGATGAGCAGCCGTCCCGTTCGGCCGTTGCCGTCCAGGAAGGGGTGGATGGTCTCGAACTGCACGTGGGCGATCGCGGCGCGCAGCAGCACGGGCAGGCCGTCGTCCTCCGTGTGCAGGAAGGCCTCGAGCGCGCCCATGCAGTCCGCGACCTCCGTGTGGGGCGGCGGGACGTATGCGGCGTTGCCCGGACGTGCGCCGCCGATCCAGTTCTGGGAGCGGCGGAACTCCCCCGGCGTCTTGTCGCTGCCGCGCCCGCTCCGCATGAGGATGGCGTGGATCTCGCGGATGAGGCGGTTGGAGAGGGGGAAGTCTCCCCGCAGGCGCTCCAGGCCGTGCTCCATCGCGGCTACGTAGTTGACCACCTCGCGCACGTCGTCCAGCGGCACGCCTGGGGCGGCTCCCGCCTCGAAGCGCATGAGGTCGGACAGCGACGACTGTGTGCCCTCAATCTGCGAGGAGAGGACGGCCTCCTTCCGCACGTAGGCGTAGGTAAGCAGCTCCGCGTCCGGGAGGGTCTGGGACGCCCCGTCGATGCGCCCCAAGGCCATGGCGGCATCCACCAGCAGTTGCTGCAGCCCGCCGTCCAGCGCGATGGGCGGGTCGGGCGGCAGCGGCGCGGGCACGAAGGCGCGGACGCGCTCCCCGGCGACGATGCGCTCTTCGTAGCGGCCAACGTTTACGCGCTCCACGGCGAGCCTCCCCGGCGGCCTCGTTGCTCGCATGCAACGAAAGCTGGAATAAGCCGCCGCATTATTCTATTCTAGCGTCTATATCAGAATAACGCAATCGCTTATGACGGAAACGTGGAATAACGTCCGGCGCTATTCCGGCTTCAAGCCCAAAGCGAAATAAGAAGGCGCGCCGCCTACTACGCCACGCGCTGCCGCTAGTCGTCGTCGGGGGTGTAGATGACGGGGCGCGGCTTGCCCGGCTCGGAGGCGGCGCCGACGACGCCCTCGTCCTCCAACTGATCCATCAGCCGCGCGGCGCGTGGGTAGCCGATCCGCAGGCGGCGTTGCAGGAGGGAGGTGGATACCTGCCGGTTCGTAGTGGCCAGTTGGATGGCGCGCTGCAGCAGCGTGTCCTCGCCGCCGTCGCTCAGGTCTTCGCCCCCGCCGTTGGCGCCCAGGCCCGCGCTCTCCGTCTCGGCGGCTAGGGCGTCCAGGTCGATGGCCGGGACCAGGGGGCCGCTCTGCATGCGCCAGTGGTTGGCGAGCACCGCCGACTCGTCGTCGCTGATGTAGACGCCCTGGACGCGCCGGGGCTTGGCGGCGTCGGCGGATAGGAAGAGCATATCGCCCCTGCCGAGCAGGCGCTCCGCGCCGGCGGAGTCGAGGATGGTGCGCGAGTCGATTTGCGAGGCCACCGCGAAGGAGATGCGGCTGGGCAGGTTGGTCTTGATGAGGCCGGTCACCACGTCCACGGAGGGGCGCTGGGTGGCGACGATGAGGTGGATGCCCGTGGCGCGCCCCAATTGCGCTAGGCGGCAGATGCCCTGCTCCACATCGAACGACGAGGTCATCATCAGGTCGGCCAGCTCGTCGATGCAGATGATGAGGTAAGGCATGTGCTCGACGGCCTTGGAGCTTTGGTTGTACGACTTGATGTTGCGCACGCCCGCCTCTTCCAGCAGCTTGTAGCGCCGCAGCATCTCTTGAATCGCGCCGCGCAGCAGGCGCACCACCCGGTCGGGCTCCACCACCACCGGCGTCACCAGGTGCGGGATGCCGTTGTAGGGCGTCAGCTCCACCCGCTTGGGGTCGATCAACACCATGCGGACGTCCTTCGGCTGCTGGCTCATGATGAGCGAGCAGATGATGGTGTTCATGCAGACGCTCTTGCCGCTGCCGGTGGCGCCCGCGATGAGCAGGTGGGGCATCTTCAGCAGGTCGATGACCATCGGCTCGCCCGCCGACGCTTGGCCTAGCGCGAGGGCCAGTCCGCCATCGTTGTTGACGACCTTGTACTCATCCGACTCGATGATGGAGCGCATAGAGACGGGCGTCGAGCTGCGGTTGGGCACCTCGACGCCGACGACCGATTCGCCCGGCACGGGCGCTTCGATGCGCAGGCTGGGCGCCGCGAGCGCGAGCGCCAGATCCTTTTCGCGCGCCAGGATGGCGTCCACGCGCACGCGGTTCCGCATCTCCGGCTCGCCTTGCTGCCCGTCTTTGCCGCGCCGCGCTTGGCGGTTCCAGCCCGGCACCAGGCCGTACATCGTTACGGTGGGACCGGGCCGCACCTCGGCCACCTGCACCTCCACGCGGTGCTGCGACAGCGTCTCCTCGATGAGGCGCGCGACGGTGGTCTGCTCCTTGTTGCTCACCGTCGGCGCGCGCGATTCGGTCAGCACGTCCGTCCGGGGCAGGATCCAGTCCTTTGGCGGCTCGGCGCGCCGCCTGACAGGCGGGAGCGCCTCCGGCGCCTCCGCGCCCTCGCCGTCGTCCGCCTCCGTTTCGTTGAGTAGTTCGTCGAGTTCGGCGTCCCAATCCTTGTGACCGTTCGCGTCGTCGTCGTCCGCCGTTTCGTGCGGCCAGCGGCCGTTGCCGTTGGAGGCGGCATGGTCGGCGGCCTGCTCCTGCGCCGCTGCGGCGCGCCGCTCGGCGCGGGCGGCGCGGTAGGCGCTGATGGCCGTGCTCAGTTCGCGCCAACCGTGACGCGTTGCGCGTCCCGCCGCACGGCCCGCCGTCCAGACGCTGCCGACGACGGCGCCCTTGGCCGCGCCTTTGGCGGAGTGCTTGGCGACGCGTCGCGAGAGCACCGGGTGGAGAGTCCAGGCCGCCGCAGCGAACGCGGCGGCGGCGGCTGCCCAGGCGATGATCGCGTTGTGGGCGGACAGGTCGCCGCCTACTTCGCCGCCCAGGTTGGCCGAGCCGATAAGCGGCAGAGGGACTTCGAAGCCGGTCATAGCCAGCTGCGCGCTCAGGAAGACGAACGCGAAACCCACCGCCCACCGCCACTTGCGCAGCAGCAGGCGCGGGAAGTAGCGCAGCAGCACGATTACGACCGCCGCCCACAGGCCGAAGGTGAACAGGCCTGCGCCCATCGAGACGAGGGCGCTTTCCGCCGCGCTCCGCAGCGGGTCGATGACCCAGGCGGGCTGCGCCAGGCCGATGGCGATGGCCGCGGCGATAATGAGGGCGGCCAGGAGCCTGACGATGCCGATGGCGCGCAGTGTCTTCATAGGTTCGGCGTGGGCCACGCTCCCGCCTGCGCGGAGCGCTCCGGCGGCGCTTGGCGCTTAGCCAGTTGCGCCGGTTCGGATCATACTTCCACGGGCGCCGGGATAATCATCGGGCGCCGTCCCGTCTCCTGATGGAAGTATGCGCCGAGGGCCTCGCGGGCGAGCCGGCCCACCTCCCCCAACTCTAGGCGTTGGCCAGCGCCGTTCGCCAGTGAGTTGGCTAGCAGATCGGAGGCTCGCCGGCTGAGCTCCTCGGCGTGGCCCGGCTCCGCGAAGCCGTGCGTTACCACCTCGATCGGCCCGGCCAACTTGCCCGCCGCGCCGTCGATGGGCACGATGACGACCACGAACCCTTCGTTGCCCAGGCGATGGCGGTCGCGCAGCACCACGCTCCGCACGTCGAACCTGTCCGCGCCGTCCACGTAGACGTGCCCCGCCGGGACGCGCTCCGCCACTCCGGCTCCCTCCTCGTCCAGTTCCAGCACGTCGCCGTCCTCCAGCACGAAGACGTTGTCCGGCTCCACGCCCACCTCCCGCGCCAAGTTGGCGTGGGCGGCGAGCATCCGGTACTCCCCATGGATTGGCACGAAGTAGCGCGGCTTGACCAGGCTGAGGATGAGCTTGAGCTCCTCTTGGCTGCCGTGACCTTGCACGTGCACCGGGGCGGAGCGCGCCGTCACCACGCGCACTCCCTGGCGCACGAGGTTGTCGATAGCGCTAGCGACGGCCGATTCGTTGCCCGGGATGGTGGAGGCGGAGAGGACAACCGTGTCGTCCTCGCGCGCTTTGATGTCGCGGTGGCGCTGGTTGGCGACGCGCACGAGCACGGACGTCGGCTCGCCCTGCGCGCCGGTGAGCACCACCGTCTGCTCCCAGGGCGGGTATGCGTCGAGGTCTTGCAGTTCGACGATCGTGCCGCTGGGCGCGCGCAGGTAGCCCTTGGCGAATGCCATGGCGGCATTGTCCGTCATAGAGCGCCCGGCGAAGGCGACCTTGCGCCCGTCGTTCACCGCCGCGTCGATCACCTGCTGGACGCGGGAGATGAGGGACGCGAACGTGGCGACGAGCACGCGCCCGGGCGCCTCGGCGAAGGCGTGCCGCAGCGCCGGGCCGACGACCTGCTCCGACGGCGTATGCCCCGGCCGCTCCGCGTAGGTGGAGTCGGACAGCAGCAGCAGAACGCCTTCTTGCCCCAACTCGCCGATGCGCCGGAGGTCGGCTTGGCGCCCGTCGACGGGGGTGTGGTCGATCTTGAAGTCGCCGGTGTGGAGCACCAAGCCGGCGGGCGTGCGCAGCGCGATGGCGCAGGCATCGGGGATGCTGTGGCACATGTGCAGGTACTCGGCCTCGATGTCTCCCAGCGAGATGCGGTCGCCGGGGAGCGCCTCGTTGAGGCTGACGGAGGAGAGGGCGCGGTGCTCTTGGAGCTTGACGCGAATCAGGTTCAGGGCTAGCGGCGGCGCGTAGACGGGGGCGCGCAGGTCGTGCAGCAGGAAGGGGAGCGCGCCGATGTGGTCTTCGTGGCCGTGGGTGATGAGGATGGCGCGGACGCGCTCCTTGCGTTCAACCAGGTAGGTTGCGTCGGGCAGCACCAGGTCTACGCCCGGCATGTCGGCCTTGGGGAACATCACTCCCGCGTCGATGACGATGATATCGTCGCCGCACTCGACGGCGAGCATATTCTTGCCGACCTCGCCCAGGCCGCCGAGAGGGATGATGCGCAGCGGCGCGCCCGCGCGCATCACAGACTGTTGTGTAGGTTGCAAACCTGTACCTCCGTTATTTCCGAGCCCCGCCTTTGGGGACCTTTGGCGTAACTACTCTGTCTCCCCACCCCCAAAAGATAAAAAAACCTTTTGTGGGGGATACCCCCACGCCCCCAGCCGAGGGGCTGCCGCCCCTCAGCGCTCCCCGCGTGAAGAGATGCGGGATTACGCAAAGGTCTCTTTTCGCGGGATGATGGATAAGAGGCGGGGGCTAGAGGAGGTGGAGTTGCTGGGTTTCACTGCGCTCTTGGGGGGTGGGAGGTGTGGGGCGCTCGTCCGGCGCGGACGCGGGCTGTTGGGGCTGGTCGAGCAGGGAGGTCGGCGGCTGCGGGTCGGCGGCGGCCGGCGGGGGCACGCCGATGCCTTTGAGCAGGTCGCCGATCTTGCGGAAGTCATCAACGATGGTGGAGCGCAGGTTGCCGTTGTGGAGGGCGGCGGCGGGGTGGTAGAGGGGCAGCACCGTGGCGTGGCCGAAGCGCTTGGGCTTGGCGCGGAGCTTGCTGATGGTCTCCCTGGGGAACCAGCGCGCCAAGGCGTGTCGGCCCAAGGGGACGATGATGTCGGGGTCTATCGCCTCGATCTGCTCGTCCATATAGCCGGAGCACGCGGCAATCTCGCCTGGGAAGGGGTCGCGATTGTTGGGCGGTCTGCACTTGACCATGTTCGTGATGTAGACATCCTCGCGGCGCAGGCCGATGGATTCGAGGAGTTCGTTGAGGAACTGGCCTGCCGCGCCGACGAAGGGGCGGCCTTGGCGGTCTTCGTTGAAGCCAGGCCCCTCGCCGACGAACATCACGCGGGCGTTGGGCGAGCCTTCGCCCGGGACGGCGTTGGCGCGCGCCTTGTGGAGCGCGCAGGCCGTGCACGTCATGATGGCGCGGTGGGTTGCCTCCAGGTCCGCCATGTCTCTTTGCTCCGCCCGCCTTTGGGGACGCGCCTAACGCGCGGCTAGTCGGAGAAGCCTTTGGACTTGATGAAGTCCACGGCGTCTTGGATGGTGCGGATGTTCTCCGCGTCGCTGTCGGCAATCTTCAGGGGCTCGTCCCCGTCCGAGAACTCCTCCTCGAACTGCATGATGAGTTCGACGAGGTCGAGGGAGTCGGCGTTGAGGTCGTCGACGAAGGAAGCTTCGAGGGTTACGGCGGCCTCGTCCGCGCCGAGTCGGTCTACGACGACCTTCTGCACTCGTTCGAATACCGTTGCCATGCGGTTCTCCTGGTTCGCTAGGTGTCCGATGCGTCGGGCGGGGCTGCTGCGGCGCTGCCCAGCACGCCGTTGATGAAGCGGGGCGACGCCTCGCTGCCGTAGGTCTTCGCCAACTCCACTGCTTCGTTTATCACGACGCGCTGCGGCGTGTCGCCGCTCCACAACTCGTACAGCGCCAGCCGCAGCACGTTCCTGTCCACGACGGCCAGTTGCTCGACGGGCCATGCGGGCGCGAAGCGGGCGATGGCGGCGTCCAACTCCGGCAGGCTTTCCAGCACGCCCTCCAGCCGCCGCTCGGCGAAGGGCGCCGACTGCGCCGACCACCGCGTCGACGCGCACTGGCGCTCCAATGAGGTGCGCCAGTCGTGGCGGGTAACGTCCCACTCGTAGAGGACGCGCAGGGCGAGCACGCGCCCTCGATGCTGCGCGCCGCCGGGCTTGGCGCGGGGCGCTTCTGTGGAGTTGGCGGGCATATAGCGGGTGTGCAGGCGCGGGCGCGATAGGCGCGGCTAGGTTACGCCAGCGCCCGTGCTCCGTCTAGGCCCGCCACGTTGGCCGTCGCCGCGCCGGGGGCGATCCTGCGCGTCAGCGCGGTCAGCGTCTTGCCAGGTCCGAACTCGATGAACCGCGCGATCCCTTGCGCGCCCATGAACTCCATGGACGCGAGCCACAGCACGGGCGCGCACACTTGTTCCGCCAGCTCGGCGCGCACCTCCTCCGGCTCCGTCATCGGCAAGGCCGTCGTGTTGGCTACTACGGAGAAGTGGGCGGCGCTTATAGGCACGGTGCGCAGTTCCTCCGCGAGCGCCTGCTGCGCGGGGCGCATCACCTCGGAGTGGAATGCGCCGGCCACGTCGAGGGCGACGACGCGGCGCGCGCCCCGCTCCGCGGCCAGGGCGCTCGCGCGGCGCAAGGCATCGTTGGACCCTGCGATAACGATCTGCTCGGCGCTGTTGACGTTGGCGGTCTGGGCGCCCGTCTCCGCGCACACGGCCTCCACGTCCACGAGCGCCATGCCAAGCACGGCGGCCATGCCGCTGGGGGTCGCTTCCGCCGCCGCTTGCATCAGCTCACCTCGCCGCCGCACGAGGCGCACCGCGTCGGCAAGCGCAAGCGCGCCCGCGGCGACGAGCGCCGTGTACTCGCCGAGGCTGTGCCCGGCGGCGAAGGCGGGTTGCGGGAACGCCGCGTCCATGCGTTCCTCGGCGGCGCGGAGGCAGGCGACACTCGCGGCGAGGATGGCGGGCTGCGCGTTGTGGGAGAGAGTGAGCGCCTCGGCGGGGCCGTTGAACGCGACCTCGCTCAGCCGCTCGTCCAGCGCGTCGTCCGCTTCGTCAAAGACTGCGCGGGCGGCGGGGGAGTCGGCGTAGAGGTCGGCGGCCATGCCAACGCTCTGCGCCCCTTGGCCGGGGAAGAGGAAGGCAGTGAGGGCGCCGCTCATACGGCGGCTAGGCGTTGGCGGTCTCGATTTCGAGCACGTCGCGGCCGCGGTAGTAGCCGCAGGAGGGACAGACGCGGTGCGCCATCATTGGGCGATGGCAGTGGGGGCACTCGACGATGGCCGCGCTCTTGACGGCGTTGTGGGCGCGGTGCGCGCCTTTGCTGGCCTTGGAGCGCTTCCGCTTTGGCAAAGGGGGCATAGGGTTCTCTCCATAGGGGCGCTCCGACACGAGCGCCTAGGGTAGCGTCGCTTACGCGAACAGTTCCTTCAAGGCCGCCCAACGGGGGTCGGCCTCCGGCTCGCAAGCGCAAGCGCCTTCGTTGGCGTTGGCGCCGCAGGCGGGGCAGAGGCCGGCGCAGTCGTCGCGGCACACGGGGGCGATGGGCATAGCGGCGAGACGGTTCTGGCGGAGGGCCTCGGCGAGGTCGGTCTCGTGGTGGGCGTCGATGAGGAAGGCGCCGTCGTCTTCAGCGCCGTAAGAGACACGGCGGCCACTCTGAACGTCCACGCTCGGCAGGTACTCCTCGTCCACCTGGAGGCGCGCCCATGACGTGAAGGGGGTCAGGCAGCGTCCGCAGTCGGCGTCGTAGGTTACGCGCGCCGGGCCGAACACCCACACGCCGCGCGAGGTGCGAGTGAGCTTGAACTCGGCGGCGACGTGGCCTTGGGGGAGGCCGTCGGCCTCCCATACGCCCTGGTAGTCGAAGTTCCTGACGGCGCCGACGTTGTCTTTGAGAAGTCCGGCGAGGTTGACGCGAAGGCTCATAGCCCCCTCCGTGCGCTTGGCGTTCGCATTATACAGGCATCGCCCGCCGTTCGCTGCCCGGAGCATCCGGAATTTCTGTGAAAAAGTGTCACAATGTGTAACATTTACGCGGGGGCATCGGCGTGACGGCGCGACAAAAAGTCGCAGCGCCACGGCTATCGCGTAACAAGGGGAGGGCTGCGGCGCGACACATTGCGACAGGGGACTTGGCCGCCACAGGCCGACAGAGAAGGGCGACGAGGAACGGATGGGCGAGGGCGCGGACGTTCATAAGGGAAGGGTTTCATAGGCTCGCCGTTTGCGCAACAGAGGGATGTCGTAAGGGCGGTGGCGCCGCCCCCGCTTTTGCGAGGACAAATTTCGGAGACCTTTGCGTAATTCCTCTGTCTCCCCACCCCAAGAAATAAAAAAACCTTTTGTGGAGGATACCCCCACGCCCCCAGCCGAGGG
>JAGWBE010000009.1:0-1228 GCA_021296055.1 Dehalococcoidia bacterium
TGGCGCCGCTGCTGGTCGATCCGCACGGGCCGACTTTCTACGGCGAGGTGCTGGCGCAGCAAGGCGGCCCCGGCCCCGTAAGCGGCGGCCCCCTCCCCGCCGCGCTGCGCGTCGGCAAGCGCCACTAGCCGACCCGTCCGTTCGCCCTGAGGGAACTCGAAGGGCGTTCTCGTGAAGAGAGACCGTTGCGTAGCCCAGGCCTCTTCACGCAGGGAGCGCCGAGGGGCGGCCAGCCCCTCGGCGGGGGGCGTGGGGGGATCCCCCACAGGCAACCTTTATCTCTTTGAGGGGTGGGGGTGAGGCGGTAGAGGCGCGCTACGCTCGCGTCTCCCCCGGCGCCGTCACCCACACCATCCCGTCCCGCACCTCCACCGCGTAGGCCGCCACGTCGATGGTGTAGAGGTCGATGCACTTGCCGGTGCGGAGGTCGAACTGCGCCCCGTGCAGCGGGCAGTGCACCTCGCCCCGGCGCACCATCCCATCCGACAGCGCGCCGAACATGTGGGGGCAGGCGTTGTCGAGGGCGTAGACGCCCTCGCCGTCCCAGAAGAGGGCGATCTCGTGGAGGCCGAAGCGGGGGTGGCGGAAGTCGAACGTGAGCGTGCGCCGCCGCTTCACCTCGTCGAGGCTTGTCAGTTCGAAGCGGTCGCGCTCGTTAGGGGTGGCCATTGCTACTGCAACTCGATGAGCGGCGCCCCGGCTATCACGTCCTGCTCCTTCTTCACCTTCACGTTCTTCACCACGCCCGGATGCGCCATGCGCACGCTCTGCTCCATCTTCATGCTCTCGAGCACGCATATCTCGTCGCCCGGCGACAGCGTCTGCCCTTTCTTCACGGACACCGCCGCCACCTTGCCCGGGAGCGGGCAGCGCACGTTCTTGTCGTCGCCTTGCAGGATGCCCCGCAGACCGGGGAGCTCCGCCTTCGGACGGCCGGGCAACTTGGCGCGGGAGCGGTAGGCGCCCTGTGCGGCGGCCTCCAACTCCACCAGGTACGTCTCGCCGTTCACCTCGACCTCAACCGGACTCTGGTAGATGTCGCCAATCTCCACGTCGTACCACTCGCTGTTGACGCGGACGCGGACGTGGCGGGCCATCAGAACGCTCCCCCCGCCAGGCGGCTCACCATCGCCGCGCGGCGGCCATACATCTTCCACTTGCCCGGCGCCGCGCGCTCCGCCTTGTCCGCCGCCAGCGCCATCGCCACCACCAGCGCCGCGATCAATTC
>JAGWBE010000009.1:1558-23557 GCA_021296055.1 Dehalococcoidia bacterium
CCGCGCCTCGATAGCCGCGCCCCGCGTCTTCACGTCGTCTTGGGCGATGGGCAGCTCCTCTCCGGCCGCCACGCGCAGTTGAAGTTCCACGAGGTCGAGGCCCGTGACCATCTCCGTCACCGGATGCTCCACTTGCAAGCGCGTGTTCATCTCCAAGAAGTAGAAGCTGCCGTCGCGGTCCAGCAGATACTCGATCGTGCCCGCGTTGGTGTAGCCGATGGTCTTGGTGAGCCGCACGGCGGATTCGAGCAGCGCGGCCCGCTGCCCCGCCGTCAGCTTGGGGCAGGGCGTCTCTTCGATCACTTTCTGGTTGCGCCGCTGAACGGAGCAATCGCGCTCAAACAGGTGCGCCACGTTGCCGTGATGGTCGCCGATCACCTGCACCTCCACGTGGGAGGCGCCGTCGATGCGCCGCTCCAGATAGACGCGGTCGGAGCCGAAGAAGTTGCCCGCCTGCGTGCGCGCCTGTTCAAGCGCGTCGAGCAGGTCTTCTTCGCGCTCAACGGCGCGGATGCCCATGCCGCCGCCGCCGTCCGCCGCCTTCACCATCAGCGGAAAGCCCACCCGCCGCGCCTCCGTCAACGCGTCGGACGCGCTCACCTCCCCATCCGTCCCGGGAATCACCGGCACGTCCGCCAGCAGCGCCAGCCCCCGCGCCTCCACTTTGTCCCCCATCTGCTTGATGACCGACGCGCTCGGCCCGATGAACGCAATCTTCGCCGCCTCCACCGCCTCCACGAAGGAGGGGTTCTCGCTGAGGAACCCGTAGCCCGGGTGGATGGCGTCCGCCTTCACCTTCTTGGCCGCCGCGACGATGCGGTCGATGCGCAGGTACGAGTCGGCGGCAGGCGCCCCGCCGATCTTCACCGCCTCGTCCGCCATACGCACGTGGAGCGCCTCCGCGTCCGCCTCCGAGTAGGCCGCGACCGTCTCGATGCCGAGCCGCCTGCACGTGCGTATCACGCGGCAGGCAATCTCGCCCCTATTGGCGATGAGCACGCGCTTGAACATCGGGCGGCTAGTCTAGCAGAGGGGCGGCGGCGCTAGGCGCGGGGCTCCCAACGGAAGAACCGCGCCGCCAGCAGCAACCCGGCCACTCCCCATGCCGCCAGCGCCGCCAGATCGAACAGCTCGAAGCCCGAGCCCGTCTCGAACGGGTTGAACGCGGAGTGCATCGCCCCGGCGAAGTGGCTCACCGGGAAGACGTCCGCGAAGGTGGTCAGCCACGCCGGGGCGTCGCGCAACGGGATGAACACGTCCGATATGAACAGCAGCGGCAGGATGGAGGCGTTCACCACCGCCGGAGAGGCGTCGGCGTTGGGGATGACGGCGGTGATCGCCAGCCCCAGCGCGCAGAACGCCGCCGCGCCCACGGCAAGCGTGACCAAGAAGGCCGGCAGCGTGTTCGAGGGAACGTCCACCCCGTAGAAGAGCACGCCCGCCGCCAGGATGATCGCCACCAGCAGCAGCGCCAGCAGCACCGCGTGCCCCACTTTGCCGAACAGCAGCGCCCAGCCCGGCAGCGGCGTCCCCCGCACTCGCTTGAGCAACCCACCGTCGCGCGAGAAGCACACGCCGATGGCGATGTTGGTGTAGCACGCCCCGATCACCCCCAAAACCGTGATGGACGGGACGTAGAAGGTGGACACGCTCACCGTCCCCCCCTCCACGTCTAGCTCGGACGAACCGAACAGGAGGTTGAAGATGACCAGGAACATAAGCGGGAACGCCATCGTGAAGAAGGCCGAAACCGGATTGCGCCAGAAGGCGGCGTTCTCGTACCGCACCTGCCGCAGCGCCAGCGCCAAGCCCCTCACGACTCCGCCCCCTCCGCGTCCGACTCGCCCATAAGACCGATGAACACCTCCTCCAGCGACGGACGGGAGACGGACAACCCCTCCAGCTCGATGCTCTGCTCGACCGCCCACGCCGTTAGCAGGTTCAGGTCGCGCGTCGGCTCCGTCGTCGTCAGCGTGTGTCCGCCGCCTTCGCCTTCCAGCGGGGCGGTTAGGCCGCCCGGCGGGGCGGGCGCGCCGTCGGCCAGGCGGAAGCGCACGATCGTCGAGGCTTGGCGCTGCGTCAGCTCCGACGGCGCGCCCTCGGCCACTACGCGGCCCCGCGCCATGATGGCCACGCGGTCAGCCAGGCGCTCCGCCTCCTCCATATAGTGGGTAGTGAGGAGGATGGTCTTCCCCCGCTCCTTCAACCCCTCCACCATCTCCCACGCCTCGCGCCGCGCCGACGGGTCGAACCCCGTGGTCGGCTCGTCCAGGAACAGCAGCTCGGGGTCGCCTGCCAGGCCAATCGCCACGTCCAAACGGCGCTGCTGCCCCCCGGACAGGCGGCGCACGCGCTCGCGGCGCTTCCCCCGCAGGCCGACCGCGTCGAGCAGATCGTCCAGGGGCAGCGGGCGTGGGTAGTAGCCGCGGAAGAGGTTGAGCGTCTCCTCGACGGACAGGAAGGGATCGACGCCGGCGGACTGTAGGACGATGCCGATGCGCTCCTTGAAGGCGCGCTCGCCCGCGGCCGGATCGTGCCCCAGCACGCTCGCCTCGCCTGCGCTGCGGACGCGGTGCCCTTCGAGGATCTCGACGATGGTCGTCTTGCCCGCGCCGTTAGGCCCCAGCAGGGCGAAGGTCTCTCCGGGAGCGACGCGCAGGTCCACGCCGCGCACGGCCTCGAGCGCCCCGTAGGACTTGCGCAGCCCGCGCGTCTCAATGGCCGCGTCCGAGGCAGCCGCGCTGGGGGTGGACTTCGCAGTGGACAAAGGGAGTAAGCGTGGAGTAGGGCGGGGGCGCTACCCGGCGGCCGCGACCGCTCCTTCGAGCGGCGGCGCGTCCGAATCGAACAATTCGCGCAGCGCCTTGCCTTCCACCGTCTCGTTCTTCATCAGATAGCGGGCGACCTGCACCAGTTTGGCGTAGTTGTCGTTCAGCACGCGCTTCGCTCGCGCCGAAGCCTCGAGGATCAGGCTGTTCACCTCGTCGTCGATCTCCTGCGCCACGCGCTCGGAGTAGTCCCGCTGCTCCGATATCTCGCGCCCCAGGAACACCAACTCCTCCGACTTCCCGAACGTGCGCGGGCCGAGCTTGTCGCTCATCCCGTAGCGCGTCACCATCGCGCGCGCCATCCGCGTAACTTCCTGGATGTCGTTCCCGGCGCCCGTCGTCGCGTCGCCGAACGTGATCTCCTCCGCGAGGCGCCCCCCCAGCGCCATCGCCATCCGGTCCATGAACTGCGACCGCGACATGAAGATGCGGTCTTCCTCGGGAACCGAGCGCGTGTAGCCCGCGGCCATGCCGCGCGAGACGATCGTGATCTTCTGCACCGGGTCCGCGAAGGGCAGCACGTGGCCCACCAGGGCGTGGCCGCCCTCGTGATAGGCCACGATCTCCTTCTCCTTCTGCGAGATGACGCGCGTGCGGCGCTCGGGACCCATGATGACGCGGTCGACCGACTCGGCGAACTCGGCGAACTCCACCACCTTCTTGGTGCGGCGCGCGGCGAGAATCGCCGCCTCGTTCACCAGGTTCGCCAGGTCGGCGCCGCTGAAGCCCGGCGTAGCGCGCGCCACCTCCTCCAAGTCCACGTCCGCCCCCAGCGGCTTGCCTTGCGTGTGCACCTTCAGGATCGAGACGCGCCCGTTGATGTCCGGCAGGTCGAGCACCACGCGGCGGTCGAAGCGCCCAGGGCGCAGCAGCGCCGGGTCGAGGATGTCCGGCCGGTTCGTGGCCGCGATGACGATGACGTTCGTGTTCGTGTCGAAGCCGTCCATCTCCACCAGGATCTGGTTCAGCGTCTGCTCCCGCTCGTCGTGGCCGCCCCCCAGCCCGGCGCCGCGATGGCGCCCCACCGCGTCGATCTCGTCAACGAACACGATCGACGGCGAGTTGCGCTTCGCCTGGTCGAACAGGTCGCGCACCCGCGACGCGCCCACCCCGACGAACATCTCCACGAACTCCGAGCCGCTGATGGAGAAGAAGGGCACGCCCGCCTCCCCCGCCACGGCGCGGCTCAGCAGCGTCTTGCCCGTCCCCGGCGGCCCCACCATCAGCACGCCCTTCGGGATGTGCGCGCCCAGCGCGAGGAAACGCTCCGGGTACTTCAGAAACTCCACGATCTCCTGAAGCTCCGTCTTCGACTCCTCCACTCCGGCCACGTCGGTGAAGGTCACCGTCGGGCGGTTGCCCGTGAGCATCCGCGCCTTGCTGCGCCCGAAGCCCATCGCCTGGTTATTCGTGCCCTGCGCCTGGCGCATCATGAACAGCAGAATCGCGCCGAAGAAGATGAGCGGCAGGAACTGAAGCAGGATGGCGAAGAGGTTGCCCAAACCCGACGAGCGCTTAACCTCGATCTGGACGCCAGAGGCGACGGGGTCGATGCCCCCCGCCTCCAATACCTCGAACACGCTGGAGCCCGGCTCCTTCGTCGCCGTCAGCTGCTCGTTGGGCGACAGGCGAGGCGTCACCAGCAGCTTGTCGCCTTCCACCACGATGCGGCTCACGTCTCCCCGCTCCGTCATGTCCAGCACCTGGGTGAGCGTGATCTCGCGGGGAGTCTCGCCGGAGGCGAACACAGTGAAGAAGATGGCGATCACCGCGACGAAGATCACCACGTAGACGAAGGTGTTGCTCAGCCACTTGCCGCCCATGCCTCTGTTGTCTCTCCCGTAACGCGGCGCTCGCCCGCCACCAACCCGCCGATTATCCCACCCGCGAGGCTAGAACGCAAAGGCGGGCGCGCGGCCTCTCCCATGCGCCCTGAGGCAACTCGAAGGGCGCGCCCCCTCCGTCGTTCTCGCGAAAGGAGACCATTGCGTAACCTCGGGCCTCTTCACGTGCGGAGCGCCGAGGGACGGCCGGCCCCTCGGCTGAGGGCGTGGGGGTATCCCCCACAGAAAGTTTTTACCTCTTGGCGGGGTGAACGGCGCGCAGTGGAGTAGGTCCGCAACGATCTCCTTGCCCCGTCGTTCGTTGACGCTCCGCCGCGCTGCGCCTAGAATCGGCGCAGCATCCGCGCGCCCTATGCGCACAAGAGGTTCTGTGACCATCACTCTGTCCGAAGCCCTGAGGCAATACTCCGCATCGGCGAAGAAGCCTATCGACGAGCGCGCCCACCAGGAGCTGCACCGCTTCGGCAGAGCGCTCGGCTGGGAGAAAGTGGTCGCAACCCTCACCCCGCCCCAAGTGGCCGACTACAGAGACACGGTGGTGTCGTCGGGCGGCGACGTGCACGGACGCCTCACCCACGTCAAGGGATTCCTCGTCTTCCTCAACAAACGCAACCTCTCCTCCTACTCCCTCGCGCCTCACGTCAAGATTCCCCGCTCCGCCGTCCGCGCCGCCGTCGCCGCCGTCGCGTCCGGCGACCCTGAGGCCATCGAACTCACCGCCGACGGCCACGCCGCCATGGCCGCCGAACTGACCGACCTGAAGAACCGGCGCCCCGAGCGCGCCCGCGCCATCCAAGCCGCGCGCGCCGACGGCGACGTGTCGGAGAACTCGCCCTTGGACGCCGCCCGCGAAGTGCAAGGCAAGGACGAGGCGCGCATCCGCGAGCTGGACGACACCCTGCGCCGCGCCGTCATCGTCGACGGCGCGCAGCGCGGCGACCGCTCCAAGGGTGTCCGCGTCGGCAACAGAATCAACCTCCACGACGTGCAGTCGGGCAAGGACATCCTCTACACCATCGTCGGCTCCGCCGAGGCCGACCCGCTCGGCGGCAAGCTGTCCATCGACTCGCCAGTGGGCCGCGCCGTCCAGGGCCGCACGCAAGGCGACGAGGTGGTCGTTCAAGCGCCCAAGGGCGAGCGCCGATACCGCATCACCGCCATCGAGGCCTAGCCTGCGCCTGTTGCGCCGACTCCTGCGCATCCTCGCCTGCCTGCCCTGGTACAGGGTGATTGCGCGCCCCATCCTCTTCCGCCTCGACCCCGAGACGGCCCAGCGCGCGGCGGAGGCGGCGCTCCATGTCCGCCCTTTGTGGCGTCTTCACCGCATCGCCACCGCTCCTTCCGCCCCGCCGCCCCAACCCGCCCTGGCGGGCGTGCGCGCCCCCAACCCCGTCGGCCTCGCCGCCGGATTCGACAAGCGCTGCGTCTACCTGAACACGCTGCCCGACCTGGGCTTTGGCTACCTCGTCGCGGGCACCATCACGCGCGAACCGAGGCCGGGCAACCCGCGCCCCCGGCTGGCCCGCCGCCCCGCCGAGGAGTCGCTCGTCAACGCCATGGGCTTCCCCAGCGATGGCGTGGAGGCGTGTGCGCGCCGCCTCGAGCGCTACGAACGCCGCGTCCCCGTCATCGCCAGCGTCGCCGCCCTGGGGGACGAGGACACGCTCTTCTGCGTCGAACGCCTCGACCCGCTCGTGGACGGCTTCGAACTCAACGTCAGCTCGCCGAACTCCGCAGGAGTGCGCGAATACCAAGACCCCGAAGCGCTCCGCCGCCTCCTCACTCTGCTTCAAAGGCGCGCCAAGCCCCTGTTCGTCAAGACGCCGCCCTATCAGGACGAGGCGACGCGCCGGAAGGCGCACGCGCTGCTCCGCGCCTGCGTCGATGCCGGCGCCCAAGGCGTGACCGTCGCCAACGCGCCGTCCGTCCTCGAGCCGCGCGTCACCACGGGAACGGGCGGCCTGAGCGGGCGCGCCCTGCTCGAAAACACGCTGCGCATGACGGAGGACGCGCGGCGGGAGGTGGGCGGCGGCCTCGCCGTGAACGCCTGCGGCGGCGTCACGACCGCGGCGGACGCGCGGCGCGCCATCGACGCGGGCGCGGACAGCGTCCAGCTCTACACCGCCCTCGTCTACCGCGGCCCCGGCGTCGTCAACCGGATCGTCGCCGGCCTCGCGAGAAACGCACGCGCATGACCGCCGCCAAGCGCATGGCGCACGCCCAAGCCGAGATCGAGGCGCTCGTGCTCGACGCCCCGCCCATGCGCGAACTGCAAGACGAGCTGCGGCGCTACCCCGTTCGCCTGCTGCGCCAACTCGCCGCCGAGTTCCGGCGTCGGCAGGGCGTCGTGCCCGACCACGCCCTCGAACTCGCGCCCTACGTGGGCGAGACGGCGTTGCGTGCGCTCGTCGCCTCCGGGCTGGCCGAGCAGGTCCTCTCGCCGTACGCCGTCCGCGCCTACAAACCGACCCAGCGGGCGCTCGACCTCCTCCAACGCCTCGCGCGCGAGGCCTAAGGCGGCGCGGCGGACAGCCCTGCGCGCCCGGTCAGCTCCACGAAACCGCGTCCCACCGTGCGCCCGTCCGGAGCGACGGCGTCCACGCCCGCCTCCCAATAGATGACGCCCAACGCGCGGCTGCGGAACTCCGCGCCCTCGACCAACGGGCGCAGCATCACGTCGATGCCCTCGCCCGGCACGGACACCCGCCACTCCGTCTCGTAAACCGCGCCCGTGTCGGCGCTCCGCCACTCCGCGCCCGGCGTGGGTTCGAAGCGGAACTCGTCCGCGTCCAGGCGGACGGCGCCGCGCTCAGGGCTCCCCAGCGTGCCGTAGATAGCGATGGGGCGTCCGTCGCCGTGGAAGAGGCGCGACAGCATCAGGTCGCGCCCGTCGTCCAACTGAACGCCCGTCCAATCCCAACGCACCGCCACGGGTTGGAAGTCGCCCCACTGCTTGTCGAACCACCCCGTGCCGCTGACCGCCTCCACCCCTGACGGCGTGGACAGTTCCCCCGCAACGTCCAGGCGCGTGCGCGTATAGTAGTAGCTCACTCCGGCCGCGCCGAAGTCGACGAGGCCGTCTTCTCCATGCAACAACGGAGCGCCGCCGCCGGTGAGGCTCAAGTCGAAGGCGTACTCGCCTGCGCCCCCGCGCAAGCGGTACTCCCCCGCGCCCCCGGACATCTCCCAATCCCCCGCCTCGAACGCGAAACCATCCCCAGAGGCGGGCAAGGGCGCGGCCTCGATGCGGAGGCGCTCGCCCTGGGCGTGCGCGCCCGTTGCCGCGTCGGCCACCGACGCCTGGGCGACGTAGAGCGTCCGCCCGCTGTTCGGCTCCCGCACCTGGAAAAGCACGTGATGGAGCGGGAACCGCGCCCCGCTCTCCGCCTCCACGTGCAGGCTGAAGTACCACCACTCCGTCAGAAAGTCGTGGGGTGCTTCGTCGGCGGGCAGGCGCAGCGGCGGCAAGCCGTAGGGCGGCGTGGGGGTGGGCGTGGGGTCGGCGGCGCATGCCCCGAGCGCGCATACGCACGCCAACGCGCTTGCAAGCAGCAGATAGCGGCTGGCAGCCCCCGCGCCCTGCGTCCACGCGCGTGTCATGCCGCTGAGCAGGCGTGCGCCCGTAAAAGCGCCCATAGGGCTACTATAGCCTCCGCGTTATGACTACGCGCCTGCGCAAGAGTCTCGGTATCCTGATAGCCGCCCTCGGCGTGCTCCTCGCCGTCTACGCCCTCGCGTCGTGGTACATCGTCGGCCAGGGCCTGGTCGCCGAGGCGGTTCCTATCGAGCACACCCCTGCCGCCGCCTACGAGGAGGTCTCCTTCTCCCCGCGCGGCTGGGAAGAGATCACGTTGCGCGGCTGGTGGCTCCAAGCGCCGGAACCTGCATTGACCATCATCTGGCTCCACGGCCTCGACTCGAACAAGGGCAGCCGCATCGACGTAGTCAACGGCCTGCGCAGCGCGGGGTTCAACGTCCTCGCCTTCGACTTTCGAGGCCACGGCGAGTCGGACAAGGCGCCCATGGGCGCGAGCATCCACGAACAGGACGACCTGCTCGGCGCCATCGATTGGCTTGAGCGCGAACGGAGCGTCTCCATCGACCAGGTGGGCCTGCTCGGCCTCAGCTACGGCAGCGCCGTCGCCCTGCTCACGGCGGCGCGCGAGCCGCGCCTGCGCGCGGTCATGGTCGACTCCGGCTACGCCAGCCTGACCGAGCTGATGACCGGCGAGGTCGCCGACCGCACAAGCGCTCCCGAGCCCGTCGTAACCGCGCTCAAGCCAGGCATCCTCCTCACCGCGCGATTCTCCCGCGGCCTGAACCTCAACGACGCGGAGCCCATAGCGGCAGCAGCAGCGCTCGACTTCCCCATCGCGCTCGTCCACTGCCGCGCCGACGAACGCGTCCCGCCCGAGCACAGCCGCCGCATCCGCGCCGCCGCCCCGCAAGCCTCCACTCTCACCATCGTCGACGACTGCGAACACGGACGCGCCTCCGAAGCCGAAGGCGCCGCCTACGTACACCGCGCCACAACCTACTTCCACGCCCGCCTGCGCCGGTGAGGGGCGAGAGACGAGCGCCTTGACGCAGTGAGCGCTTCTCTCGATAATTCCCTTGAGGCGCTAACGAAGGATTTCGGGCAAGAGGCATAGACCATGACCATCAACACCGATTTCCTCGTCCGCTGCATCGCCACGCTGGAAACGGCCTACGAGCAGCTCCGGCAGCGTGAGCAGGCCGACCCTCTTTACGACATCTTCTGCGCAGCCTCCGTCAAGGAGTTCGAGCTTGTGTTGGAGCAGTCGGGCAGCCTGCTGAGGAAGCGCCTGCGCCCCTACTTCGCGTCCAACAGGCAGGCGGATGAGCTGCCATTCAGGGTTGCCTTCCGCTACGCAGCAAAGCACAACCTCTTACCGGTGGACGCATGTGAACGCTGGTTCAAGTACGGCGACAACCGGAACAACACGGCGCACGACTACGGCGAGGGGTTCGCGGAGGCGACGCTGCGGCTGCTGCCTAACTTCATCGCCGACGCTAAAGCGTTGGCGCGCGTCATAGCGGAGGGCGGCGATGACTGACCGCCTCGCGCTGCTCTTCCGCCGCCCCCGGCGCGGTGGCGGGGCGTAGAGCGTAGGAGCGGGCGTGAACCGCGAGGGGCGGCTGGGGGATGGCGTTAGGCTATCATGTCTGATGTCTACGCCCGGCGAGGATTTCGGAGAGTGATTGACAAAGGGAGTACACGGTGGTAAGAATCGTGTCAGGACAATCTGGGTGAAAATTCAGAAAGGTGAAGTAGTATTTATGACTAACTCCATCCAATCAATATGGGATAACGAGAACGCAACTATGAAAGTGTCAGAGTCCGGGGATCCAGTGGCCTATATTGGCGAATCCGCTCGTGCGGGCGGGTCCTACATGATCGCTATGGATGAGCCATACACATAAATCACACTTCTCTCCGACGAAGAAAGGGCTCGCTTGACCACATGGATGGTAGACCAGCGGCTTCAAGGGAATAATCTTCCAGTTATCACAAAGGGAATCGTCGATTACATCAAAAGTAAGTCGCCACTTTCAATTCCGGTTCGCGCAGTTAGATTGCTCCAGTTTATAAGCAAAGAGACTTCCCATATTGGAGCTAGTTTTAGTCTAATGCCAGAGACCTTGGCTGTCTATGCCTGGTCTGAATCAACTACGGAAAATGAAGTAGCGTTCCTTATTGACTTTCTGTTGAAGAAGGGTTGGCTAGACGCAAGACTGGGCGTAGGGCAGGTACGTTATGGAGAATTCAGAGTCCCCGCTTATGTAAGAGTTACGGTAGAGGGTCACGGTCAGCTTGAACGACAAGAAGTGGCTCTTGGTTCTTCCCAGGCTTTCATAGCTATGTGGTTTGACAGGACTATGGATACAGTATTTGAAAATGGCATAAGCCCAGCGGTTGAAGACGCTGGGTATGTCCCTATGCGAATAGATCGAAAATCTGACCTTAACAAGATTGATGACGAAATAATCTCAGAAATTCGTCGCTCTCGATTCTTAGTAGCTGACTTCACATATGGAGACGAAGGAGTAAGAGGCGGGGTCTACTTCGCGGCAGGCTTTGCAGAAGGTTTGGGCATACCTGTCATCTATACCTGCCGCAAAGATATGCTGGATAAGCTGCATTTCGACACGCGGCAATACGCGCATATCGATTGGGAAACACCTGAGGAACTGCGCACCAAGCTCAAGAACAGAATCTTGGCTCGAATCAGGCAAATCTCAACTCCCCGGGCAAAGCCATAGCCGTGCTTCCTAGACCGGGCTGACCCCTACCCCACCCTCACTCTTGACCGGAATATCCCGAACGACGACGTATACCCATGCAAGTACGTCGTCCCTCCCACCGGCCCAATCTCCCCGTTGCAGAAGAACCCGCCCACCGGCGCCGCGCCTACCTCGTCGCGGAAGACGCCGCTGTCGTGACCCGGCTCGCCGTAGAGGCCGCGCCCGCGCCCCGTGCATGAGAAGAGCAGCGCCCCCGTCGCGCCTCCCTGCCGCGCATACCCCCGCAGCAGCGCCCGCAGATCGTCAGCCGACGTCTGCGCGTCCCGCACATGGAAGCGCACCACCTGCCCCTCGCTCGGAAGCGCGCCCACCGCCAGCAGCCCCCTATCCGGATCGGCGCCCAGCAGATTGCGGATGAGGTACTCCCCCGGATCCTCCGCGTCCACCCCGGCGGCGGGCGCCAAACCGATGAACAGGTTCCGCTGCGCCAGGCGCTGCTCGTCCGGCGCCATCGCCGCGAACGTCTCTTGGAGCACCTGGAGCGCCGGCTCGCCGTCCAGCTCCGCCAGGAGGTTGCGCTCCGCGCTCGTAACGCGCAGCGCCCTGCCCACCGGACGGCAGCCCTGCGCCACGATGGTGTCCATCACCACGTTGCCCGACAGCGCCACGCCGACGGCGCCGCCCGCGAGCGCGCCCTCGTCCGCGTAGAGCGCCTGCACGTTCGGGCGTTGCGCGCCGCTCGCCAACCCCCCGATCTTCGCCGACCCAGGGAAAGCGAAGTCCAGCCCCGCCAGCAGCTCCTCCCCGTCGATGGAGAAAGGATCGGGCAGCAGGATGAAGTGCGGCTCCGCCTCCGGCGCAACCCCCGTCAAGCGCGTCCAAGCGTCCGGCGGCGCGTCGGGAGACGGCATCGTGTCCTTGTCGAAGTGAAACGGGTTGACCGCCACGCCCGGCAGGTGAGCGGCGGTCAGCGAGAAGGCCGAGCCCTCCTCGACCTCCTGCCCCGCGCCGATGACTCCCGCCCCCGTGCAGCCGATGATGACCGCGCCCGCGAAACGGCGCCGCAGCGCGGGAACGATCTCGTCGCGCTGCGAGACGTAGTGCATCGTCGTGAAGGCGAGGAGCAGATCCGGCGCCGCGCCGCCCAGGTCGGCGTTCATCGCCGCGGCCAGTTCCTCAACCGCGTCCTCGACCGACACCTGCTGCGAAATGGCGGACGCCCAGCGCATGGCGCGGAGTATAGCAACGTCCCCGCGCCCCCATCCCTCCCGAACGGGGGCGGGAGGGAGTGAGAAAGCGCCGCGTTGCAATGTGGACAAGCGCGCCGCGCCGGGCTATCATTGCCCGCAGGGGAGTGGGCGCAGGCCCACTCTCTCGTTTGTAGGCGGACACGGCCAGGCAAAAGCGCACGGAGGAGGCCTCGAATCGATGAAGAGCGATTTCCTCATCGCGGTAACGCAGCTTGCGGCGGAGCGCAACCTGCCGCGCGACATGGTCATCTCCGCCGTCGAGGCCGCCCTCGTCTCCGCCTACAAGAAGAACAGCACCCCAGGCAGCGGCGACATCAAGGTCGTCCTCGACCCCAACTCCGGCGACGTGTCCGTCTTCCAACTCAAGACCGTCGTGGCGGAGATCGAGGACGAGTCCACCGAGATGACCCTCGCCCAGGCCAAGCGCGCCCGCAAGGGCACGCCCGTCGCCGTCGGTGATGTGCTCGAGTTCCAACTCGAGCCCCAGCTCGCCGGCCGCATCGAAGCGCAGACCGCCAAGCAGGTCGTCATCCAACGCCTGCGCGAGGCGGAGCGCGAACTCGTCTTCGCCGAATTCTCCGGGCGCGAGGGCGAGGTCTTCACTGGGACAGTCCAACGCTCCGAGGCCCGCTACGGCGGCCCTGTCACCCTCGACCTCAACGGGCGCGCGGAGGCCATCCTGCCCCACGAGCAGCAATCTCCCTACGACCGCTACCGCCCCGGCGCGAAGGTCAAGGTCATGGTCTCCTCCGTCGAGCGCACCAGCCGCGGCCCCGAGATCATCGTCACCCGCGCCGAACCCGGCCTCCTGCGCCGCCTCTTCGAGATGGAAGTGCCGGAGATCTACAACGGCATCGTCGAGATACGCGCCATCGCCCGCGAGGCCGGCTCTCGCAGCAAGGTCGCCGTCATGGCCGCCCAAGACGGCGTCGACCCCGTCGGCGCGTGCGTCGGCCTGCGCGGCATCCGCATCCAGAACATCGTCAACGAACTCCAGGGCGAGAAGATCGACGTCATCCAGTGGTCGCGGGACCCCGCCGTCTTCCTCTCCAACGCACTCAGCCCCGCGCAGCCTCTCAGAGTCGACCTCAGCCCCGACGAGCGCTCCGCCGTCATCGTCGTCCAAGACCGCCAACTCACCCTCTCCATTGGACGCGAAGGGCAGAACGCGAGGCTCGCGTCCAAACTCACCGGCTGGAACATAGACATCAAGAGCTCCGCGGAGATCGAGTACGAGCGCCTCAGGACCGACATCGAGGAGAAGGAAGCCGCTGCGTCCGCTGTCGCCGTAGCCGCGCCCGAAGACGCCGCCGACGCCCCAGGCCCAGCCGAGTCCATCGACGAGGTGGCCTCCGAACTCAACGCCATGCAGGAGATCGCGGCGGTCATCGAACCGGAAACCGAAGTCGCCCCTGCGATGGACGCGGACATCATCGGCGCGCCCGACCTCTCCGAACCCGTGCCTACGCCGGGCGGCCTCAGCGCCGAGGAGATCCTCGCGCTCGAATCGCTCGAGCTCGCCAACCAACAGCAGGCCGCCGAACCCGAAGAGGTGGTCGAGGAGGCGGCGCTGGACGAAGACCTCTGGAAGATGCCCGAGGCGTCGGGCGGCCTCACCGGCATCCGCTTCGCCGAAGACATCATGGGCGACGCCCCTCGAGGCGGTGGGAGGCGGCGCGGCGGCGGGCGGCGCGCCCCCCAAAGACCGCCGAACCGCCGCGGCGGAGCACCCCCAACCTCACGCCCCTAGGCGTGGCAGCGGGAGGGCGGTTTGCGGCCCAAGCACGCACCACAACGCACCTGCGCCGTCTGCCGCGCCAAGACGGACAAGCGCAGCCTCGTCCGCATCGTCCGCACGCCGGAGGGCGCCGTGCTTGTCGACGAGACCGGCAAGCGCAACGGACGCGGCGCTTACCTCTGCAAACGCCCCGCGTGCTGGGCCGAAGCGTCCGCTCGCAGCAGCCGCCTCTCCTCGGCGCTCCGCGCGGAGATAGCGCAGGACGACATGGAGCGGATAGCGGCCTACGGAGCCGCCCTAGCCGAGGAGCCGCAGCCCGCCTAACGGGGCGGAACGAGAGGAGAACAGGATGGTAGACCAACAGAGTCCGGCGACCCGCCGCGTGGTGTTGAAAGCGCTGCCGCTGCCCGACGCCATCCCCGTCGGCGTCCTCGCCGAGCGCATGGACGCCGACCCCGTCTCCGTCATCAAGCAGCTCATGCGCGTCGGCGTCTTCGCCAGCATCAACGAAGCCGTCGACTACGAGACTGCCGCAACCGTCGCCCGCGCGTTCGGCTTCTCCGCCCGTCAGGCCGGAGACCAATCCCAACGCGCAGCATCCTCCGCCATCGCCGAACTGACCGAAGGCGAGAACGTCCAGTCCAGACCCCCCGTGGTCGCCGTGCTCGGCCACGTCGACCATGGCAAGACCACCCTGCTGGACGCCGTGCGCAAGACCAGCGTCGCCGAGGGAGAGGCGGGCGGCATCACCCAGCACATCGGCGCCTACGCCATCGAGCACGACGGCCGGCCCATCACCTTCATCGACACCCCAGGCCACGAAGCCTTCACCGCCATGCGCGCCCGCGGCGCCCAGGTCACCGACCTCGCCATCCTCGTCGTCGCCGCCGACGACGGCGTCATGCCACAGACCGCCGAGGCCATCGACCACATCAAAGCCGCCGGCGTGCCGATGATCGTCGCCATCAATAAGAGCGACCTGGACGGCGCCGACCCCGAGCGCGTCCGCCGCATGCTCGCCGAGAAAGACGTGATCGTGGAGAAGTGGGGCGGGGACGTGCTCGACGTCGAGGTCTCGGCCAAGACGGGCGACGGCGTAAGCGACCTCCTCGCCAGCATCCAGCTGCTCGCGGAGATGGCGGAACTCAAAGCCAACCCCCGCCGCGCCGCCATGGGTGTCGTCATCGAGTCCAAGCGCGACAAGAGCCGCGGCGCCGTCTCCACCATCCTCGTCCAGACCGGCACGCTGCAGATCGGCGACAACGTCGTCGTCGGCGCCGCCAAGGGGCGCGTCAAGGCGCTGGTCGACGACAGAGGAAGGCGCGTCAAGGAGGCCGGCCCCTCCACGCCCGTGGAGATGCTGGGCTTGAGCGAGCTGCCCGACGCGGGCGCGCGCCTAGTGGTCGTGAGCGACGACAAGGCCGCCCGCGAAGTCGTCGAGGGGCGCCAGCGCGCCGCCGACGAGCGCCGCGCAACCACGCTCCAAGACATCGGCGCGCGCGCCGCATCAGGCGAGACCAAGGAACTGCCCATCGTCCTCAAGACCGACGTCTTCGGCAGCGTGGACGCCGTGCGCCACGCCTTGGAGTCCCTCAGCGCCTCCGAAGCCCAGGTACGCATCATCCACGCCTCCCCCGGCGCCGTAACCGAGAACGACGTGCTGCTGGCCGCCGCCTCCAACGCCGTCATCGTCGGCTTCAACACCCGCACCGAGCCGGGCGCCAAGCGCCTCGCCGGACAAGACCGCGTCGAGATTCGCAACTACGACATCATCTACCGCCTCACCGAGGACGTGGAGAAGGCGCTCCAAGGCATGCTCGCCCCCACCCTCCGCGACGTGGTGGAGGGGCGGCTCACCGTCCGCGCCGTCTTCGACCTGAGCCGCAGCCGCCGCAGCGCGGGCTGCTACGTGGCCGAGGGCGCCGTATCGCGCGGCGCAATGGCCCGCGTCACACGCGGCGGAGCCGAGGTGTTCGACGGCCCCATCGCCAGCCTCCGGCGCTTCAAGAACGACGTGCGCCAAGTGCAGAACGGCTACGAGTGCGGCCTCACCCTCGAAGGATTCAGCGACTTCCAAGAGGGCGACGTCATCGAGGCCCACCGCCAGCAGGCTGGCTAGCGGCCCCCGAGGCTCTCGTGAACCACCGCGTCGAACGCGTCGCTGGCCAGCTGCGCGCCGAACTCAGCGCCGCCATCCGCGAAGACCTGCGCGACCCGCGCCTTCGCTCCATGGTCACGCTCACCCGCGCCCGCGTCTCCGCCGACCTCCAGCACGCCGTCGTCGCAGTCAGCGTCCTAGGCGGCGAGACGGAGCGCCGGGAGGCGCTCACCGCCCTCCACGCCGCCGCGGGCCTGCTGCGCGGACGCCTCGGCGCGCGCCTACGCCTCAAGCGCGCGCCCAGCCTGCGCTTCGAATTGGACGCCGGCGTCGAAGAGGGCGACCGCGTGCTCGCCGCCATCGACAGAGTAACCGGAGGCGCCGATGGCTAGGCCCAACATCGACGGCGTCATCAACATGGACAAGCCGACCGGCGCCACCTCTATGGACATGGTGCGCATGATCAAGCGCCTCACCGGCGTCAAGCGCGTCGGGCACGCGGGAACGCTCGACCCCATCGCTAGCGGCGTGCTGCCCATCTGCCTCGGCCAGGCCACCCGCCTGATGGAACATATGGTCGACGGGCGCAAAATCTACCGCGGCGAACTCGCCCTCGGCGTCTCCACCGACACCTACGACGCGCAGGGCGAGGCGGTGGAGGAGCGCCCTTGGGACGCGGTCGCCCGCGAGCAACTCGAGGCGCTGCTGCCGCAGTTCACCGGGAACGTGCAGCAGCGCCCGCCGATGTACAGCGCGCTGAAGCACCAGGGCAGGCGCCTCTACGACCTGGCCCGGGAGGGTCTCGAGGTCGAGCGCCCCGCGCGCGAAGTCGCCGTGTTCAACCTCGCCCTCACCGAGTGGGCGCCCCCTCGCGCCGTCATCGAAGCCGAGTGCGGGCGAGGCTTCTATATGCGCACCCTCGCCCACGACCTGGGCGAAGCGCTCGGCTGCGGCGCCCACCTCTCCGCGCTGGCCCGCCTGCGAGCGGGCGCCTTCCGCATCGACGACGCGCTCCAATCCGAACATCTCCAACAGGCGGCGGACACGGGCAGCCTCGACGACCTCATCCTTCCGCCCGACGCCGCCCTCGTCGACCTGGAGGCTGTCGCCGTGCCTCCCGCGGCGGAGCGCCAACTGCGCAACGGCCAGAGCGTGCCCCTAAGCGAGGCCGCGCTGACCGCTGAACACGCCGAGCAACGGCGCGCCTACGGCGAGCACGGACGCTTCATCGGCATCGTCCGCTTCAACCGCGCCCAGAGCGTCTGGCAGCCGGAGAAGGTGTTCAACATCTCCGCGCCCTCGCCCCTCGCCCCGGAGGGGGCGTAGCGCGTGCTGGCCGTAACGGACGCCGCCAAGCGGCAGCTCGCGCAGGTCTCCGCCCAGCGCGGCCTCAGCCCCGCCCAGTGCCTGCGTCTCACCATCCCGCCCAAGTGGACGGGCGAGGGCGAGTTCGGCGTCGTCATCGACGCTCCAAGCCCCGGCGACCTCGTCGTCGCCCACGGCGCGGAGCCGGTGCTGCGCGTGGAGCCCGAGGTGGCCGAGCGCCTGGCGCAGGCCACCCTCGACTTCAAGGAAACGCCGATGGGCATGGCCTTCGCCCTCGACATCTACTAGCGCCTTCTACCGGCGGGCGGCCGCCTGCGCTTTGCCTCACGCCCCGGCTCGGCTATAATCCATCGGTTCACGGGCGGGCCGCCTCTCGATGCACGGCCCGCCCTCTGCTACCAAGCACCGCCCCTGGCGCGGGGCGCATCACGGAGGGAACACATAATGGGGAAGATTAACGTCGCCATCGTCGGCGTCGGCAACTGCGCGTCATCGTTCGTCCAGGGCATCCACAAGTACCGCGAAGCGCCGGAGGACGCCTTCATCCCCGGCCTCATGCACCCCGTCTTGGGCGACTATCACGTGGGCGACATCGAGGTGGTCGCGGCCTTCGACGTGGACAAGGAAAAGGTCGGCAAGGACCTCTCCGACGCCATCTTCAGCGGCCTCAACAACACCGTCCGCTTCTGGGACGTGCCCCCCACCGGCGTCACCGTTCAGCGGGGCATGACCCACGACGGCCTCGGCAAGTACCTCTCCCAGGTCATCGAAAAGGCACCCAATCCCATCGACCAGATGCCCGCCGTGTCCGACGTGCTCAAAGAGCGCAAGGTCGACGTGCTCATCAACTACCTTCCCGTGGGCTCCGAGGAGGCCACCAAGTGGTACGTCGAGCACGCCCTCGCCGCCCGCGTGGCCGTCGTCAACTGCGTCCCCGTCTTCATTGCCCGCGAGCCCTACTGGCAGCGGCGCTTCCACGACGCCGGCGTGCCCATCGTCGGCGACGACATCAAGTCCCAGGTCGGCGCCACCATCACCCACCGCGTCCTCACCAACCTCTTCAAAGACCGCGGCGTCCGCGTCGACCGAACCTACCAACTCAACTTCGGCGGCAACACCGACTTCATGAATATGCTCGAGCGCGAACGCCTCGAGTCCAAGAAGGAGTCCAAGACCAACGCCGTCACCTCCCAGCTCCCCTACGACGTGGGCGAGGAGAACGTCCATGTCGGCCCCAGCGACTACGTGCCCTGGCTGGAAGACCGCAAGTGGTGCCACATCCGCATCGAGGGAACCACCTTCGGCGACGTGCCCCTCAACCTGGAACTCAAGCTGGAAGTGTGGGACAGCCCCAACTCGGCCGGGGTCGTCGTGGACGCCGTCAGGTGCGCGAAGACCGCCCTGGATAGGGAGATCTCGGGCGCGCTGAACGGCCCCAGCGCCTACTTCATGAAGTCGCCTCCCATCCAATACAACGACAGCGAGGCCCACGACATGGTCGAGGCGTTCATCAAGAACGGCGCATAGGAGACCAAGCGTGACGGAGTCCCCCGGCACAGCGGCGCGGCGCCCCGACGGCGGGCGCGCGCCGCTGAAGATCGGGATGGTCTCGCCCTACGACTACGGCGCTCCGGGCGGCGTCAACGTCCACGTCTCTAACCTTGCCAAGCAGCTGCGCCTGCGTGGCCACACGGTCAAGATCATCGCGCCCCTCGCCAGCGCCGCCGAGCGCGAGCTGGAGCCCGACTTCATCCCCATGGGCAGGCCTGTGCCCTTCCCCACGGGAGGCTCCACCGCGCGCATCGCCATCTCCTTCTGGCGCGAACGCTCCGTCCGCGCCATCCTCCAACGCGAGGCGTTCGACATCGTGCACGTGCACGAACCCGCCGCCGTCTGGCTGCCCATCACCATCCTGCGCCGCTCCAACGCGTTGAACGTCGGCACCTTCCACGCCTTCCAAAGCAACCGCCTCTACCCCATCTGGCGCTTCTACGCCAGGCGCTACTGCCGCAAGCTCTCCGCTCGCATCGCCGTCTCCAAGCCCGCCTTCGACTTCGCCAACAGGTTCCTCCCCGGCGACTACGACATCATCCCCAACGGCGTGGACGTTGACCTCTTCTCCACCCCCCTGCCCCCCATCGAACGCTTCGCCGACGGCAAGGTGAACATCCTGTTCGTCTCGCGCTTGGAGCGGCGCAAGGGCCTGCTCCACCTCGTGCGGGCCTACAGCCGCCTCAAGTGGGAGCACCCCAACGTCCGCCTCATCGTCGTCGGCGCCGGCAACCCCGGCGAGGAGGTGCTCGGCGTCATCGGCGAGCGCAACCTGCACGACGTGGAGTTCGTCGGCGGCGTCTCCCCCCAAGATCTCCCACGCTACTAGCAAACCGCCGACATCTTCTGCGCGCCCAACACCGGCCGCGAGAGCTTCGGCCTCATCCTGGTCGAGGCTATGGCCGCCGCCAAGCCCATCGTCGCCACCCGCATCGACGGCTTCCAGCGCGTCGTCTCCCACGGCGTCGAGGGATTGTTGGTTCCACCGAGGGACGACGCCGCGCTGGCCGAAGCGCTGGAGCGCCTCATCGCCGACCCCGCCCTGCGCCGCAAGATGGGCGAGCGCGGGCGCGCCACCGTCGAGCAGTATCGCTGGGAGCGCGTCGCCGACCAGGTGGAAGCCGTCTACCGCAGACTGCCCCTCGACGGCAACCGCGCCGCCCCCGCGCTATGAACGCCTTTCGCCGCGCCCCGCGCGTCCACGCGAAGCAGTGGGCCGAGCGCCGCATCAGCCGCCCCATCGCCCGCCTCCTGATCGCGCTCCATATCCCGGCGAACGCCATCACCTTAGTCGGGCTTGGCGTCGCGGGCGGCGCCGCCTACCTCATCGCCGAAGGCCGCCTCTTCGCCGGAGGCGCCGTTATGCTCGCAGGGGCGGCGCTGGATATGCTGGACGGCGCGGTCGCCCGCCTCGCCAACTCCGCCGGCCGCTTCGGCGCCTACCTCGACTCTGTCGCCGACCGCGCGGGCGAGGCCGTCGTCTTCTTCGGCCTTCTCGCCTTCTACGTCCGCGACGGCCACCACCTCGGCGCATACCTCGCCTTCGCCGCCGCTTTCGCCGCCATGCTCGTCAGCTACTCCCGCGCCCGCGCCGAGGGCCTCAGCGTGCCGGGCGACGTCGGCCTGCTTGGCCGCCCCGAGCGGATCGTAGTGCTGGGCGTCGGCCTGCTGCTCGGTTACCCGCTCTACGCGATGGGAATCATCGCCGCCCTCGCCCTGCTCACCTCCCTCCAACGCCTCCGCCACGTCCACCGCAACACCCGGGACACACAGTAAGCGCTCCCCTACTCCGTCCCTCCCTCCGCCCCCACGCTCGCGCGCAGGTACGCGCGGATGAACGGCTCCAGGCCCCCGCCCAACACCTCGTCGGGGTTGGCCGACTCCACTCCCGTGCGGTGGTCCTTCACCATCTTGTACGGGTGAAGCACGTAGCTGCGTATCTGGTTCCCCCACCCCGCCGCGATATGCTCTCCCTTCAACCACGCCCGCTCCTTGGCTTGGCGCTCCAGCTCCAACTCCATCAGCCGCGAGCGGAGGATGCGCAGCGCCGTCTCCTTGTTCTGGAGCTGCGAGCGTTCGTTCTGGCAAGAGACGACCAACCCGCTGGGCGCGTGCGTGATGCGGACGGCCGTCGAGTTCTTCTGCACGTGCTGCCCCCCTGCCCCGCTCGCCTTGAAGGTGTCGATGGTCAGGTCGTCCGGGTCGATCGCCACGTCCACGTCGCCCTCCGCCTCCGGCAACACCTCGACCAGTGCGAACGAGGTGTGGCGCGCGTGCCCCGCGTCGAACGGCGACAGACGCACCAGGCGGTGCACGCCCCGCTCCGCCTTCGCGTACCCGTAGGCGAACGCCCCCGCCACCTCCAGTGTCGCGCTCTTGACGCCCGCCTCCTCTCCCGGCGACAGGTCAAGCAGACTGGCACCGTAGCCCCGCCCCTGCGCCCAGCGGGTGAACATCCGCAGTAGCATCTCCGCCCAATCCTGCGAATCCGCCCCGCCCGCGCCCGCGTGGACGGCGATGACCGCGCCGCGATCGTCGTACTCCCCGGCGAGCACCGCGTCAAGTTCCCGCTCCTCCGCCTCCGCCGCCAGGCCGGGCGCCTCCGCCGCCACCTGCGCCGCCATCTCCGCGTCGCCCGCCTCCATAGCCAGCGCCAGCAGCCCGGCGGCGGTCTTCACCCGTTCCTCCAGGTCGAGCCAGCGCCCGCTGACCTCGCGCAAGCGGGCGAGACGGCGCATAACGCGCTGCGCCTCTTGCGAATCGTCCCAGAAGCCGGGGAGAGCCGCGCGCTGCTCGAGGCGCTCGGCCTCGGCTATCTGCGCGGCGACGTCAAAGCCGCACCATAAGGGCGGCGATACGGCCTGCCAGGCCGTCCAAACGTGCGCGGAGGTCGTCCATTATGCTCTCGCTCGCCCCCCACTATACACGGCGGCGCGGTTGAAGCGGGCCGCCTGCCTGTGCTACCGTGGGGGCATCGGGGTGTGGCGCAGCTTGGAAGCGCGCCTGCATGGGGTGCAGGAGGTCGTTGGTTCGAATCCAATCACCCCGACCAACCATTGCATTGCGAACCGAAGGCCCGCCCTGCGATGAGGACGGG
>JAGWBE010000010.1:0-20441 GCA_021296055.1 Dehalococcoidia bacterium
GCCGCCGCTACGAACGCCAGCACCACCGCGTAGCGGCGGAAGCGCCCCAACCACTGGGGGGAGACCACCCCTAGCCGCGCGAGCAGAAACATAGCGATGGGCAACTGGAACATTACGCCCATCCAGAACATCAGCGAGGTCACCACGTTGACGTAGCTGGCGACGCGGATCTCCGGGTCTACGTTCGCCGAACCGAACTCGAACAGGAAGGCGAGCGCCGGGGGCAGCAGCACGTAATAGGCGAAGGCCGCGCCTGCGGCGAAAGCCAATAACACGCCCGGGATGAGGATCACCAAGTAGGCGCGCTCGCGTCCCGTCAGCCCGGGCGAGACGAACCGCACGGCCTGGTAGAGCACCACCGGGAGCGCGGCGGCGAACCCCGCCATCAGCGTCACCTTGAAGGTGACCCCCACCACCTCCAGCACCTCCGTCGCGATGGGCTTCTCGGCCCGCTGTCCGAATCCCGGCTCCAGCAGGAAGGCCAAGATGGGGTCGCGGAACACGAACGCGGCGATGGTCGCAAGCGCCACGAAGACCGACGCGATGATGAGGCGGCGGCGCAACTCGTCAAGGTGCTCGCGCAGCGTCATCGCCTCAGCCATGGCGCTCCGCCTCCTCCCGCTCCCCCGATTCCACCCCGTCGCCGCCGCGCGCCACCGACTCTTCCACCGGTTCGGCCGGGGCATCCTCACGCGGCGTCTCCGGCTTCGCGTCCAGGTTCACCGCCGCCGCGTCCGCCGCCTCGCGGAGTATCCGCTGCGCCTCCCGCCAGTACTTCCCCATACGCCCCGCCATCTCCACCATCCGCGCCGGGCCGAGCACGATCAGAGCGACTAGCAGGACAAAAACCAGCTCCAGCAGACCGATGCCGAACAGGTCCACGCCTACGCTCCCGATGCCCGGCGCGCCTGTTTCGCGCACGCGGGGCAACGCATAAGGGACGGCCACCCCTTCACGGGCGCGTCGGGCGCCGGACGCGCGCCGAAGCGTTCGAGCAAATCGAACAGCGCGCAGACGGGCAGCCCCACTACGTTCAGATAGCAGCCGCGCACCGCCGCCGCGGGCGCGAACTCCTCGTCCTGCACACCGTACGCGCCCGCCTTGTCGAAGGGCGTGCCCGATTTCACGTAGGCTGCGATCTCCACGTCCCCGTACTCGCGCATCGCCACGCGGGAGACGCAGTGCGCCGCCTCCTCGCGTCCCGTCGCCGCGTCCACCACCGCCAACGCGGTGATGACACGATGCTCACGGCCTCTGAGGGCGCGCAGCATCTCCACCGCCTCTTCCGCGTCGGCGGGCTTGCCGAGCACACGGCTCCCTTCCCCGTCCGCCTCCGCCGATGGCGCCTCGACGACCGTGTCCGCCCCGATGAAGCGGCCCGCTGCCTCGCCGTCCGCCGCCGCGCGCGCCTTGGCTAGCGCCAATTCCTGCGCGACGGCCAAAGCATCCCCGCCTTGCTCAACGCACTCGGCGGCGACCACCCGCTCGTCGACAAAGGCGGAGGCGAACTCTACGCCGCTGCCCAGCGCGCGCCGCGCGATATCCCGCCTGCGCGGAGAGGCGGAGGCAAGCACGAGGCGCGAGACGCTCGCTCTCCTATCCGCGCGCCGCGATCCGTCCAACGTCAGCGTCGTTACGCACTCCACGTGGCGCGTCTGCGGGAACATGTCCACGGGCTGCACGCGCCCGATGCGGAAGCCGCCGTCCGTCAGCGCGCGCAGGTCGCGCGCCAGCGTCTCCGGATCGCACGACACATACACCACGCGGCGCGGCGCGGCCTCGATCAGCGCCCGGAGCGCGTCCGGCTGGCAGCCCGACCGCGGCGGGTCGAGCACCACCGCGTCGATGGCCGTCTCGGCGGCGAGCAGCGCCAGCGCCTCCTCAGCCTTCCCTAGCCGGAATTCGACGTTGCGGATGCCCTCGGCGTTGCCCTTGGCGTCCTCCACCGCCGCCGCCGAGTCCTCGATGGCGACGACGCGCGCCGCGTCGCCCGCCAACAGCGCCGCGAAGACGCCCACGCCTGCGTAGGCGTCCACCAGCGTCTCCTTGCCGGTCAGCGCCAACCCCTCGCGCACCAGCCCCACCAGGCGCTCCGCTTGCGCCGTGTTGACCTGGAAGAAGGACGGAGACGCTATCCGGAACGCGCGCCCGCCCAACCGCTCCTCGTAGTGCGTCTGGCCCGACTCGTGGGGAACATCCGGGTCTTGCAGCAGCGGTTGGAGCATCCACGAGCCGGTGTTAACACCCGTACGGATGGTGAGCTGCGTCGTCTCCCCAGCCCGTCCCTGGAGCGCCGCCAGCATCTCGTTGATGCGCGGCGCCATCAGCAAGCACTCCTCCACGTCCACATGCCGCCGCGTCTCGCGGTTCACGAACCCCAAGCGCCCTTCGCCGCGCCCCGCCCCCGCTCCCGCACGTCTGCTCACCGTGAAGCGCGCGTGGTTGCGGTAGCCCAGTCGCTGCGGACTCGCCAGCGTCGGCTCGACGCGAACGCCGCTCAGTCCCCCCACGCGCTCGAGCGTGTCGCACACCACCTCCCGCTTCAACTCCAGCTGGCGCTCGTAGGCGACGTGCTGCCACTGGCAGCCGACGCACTCGCCGAAGTAGCGGCACGGCGCCTCGACGCGATGCGCGGACGCCTCGACCACCTCCACCACCCGCGCCGCGATATGGCTGCGCCGCTCGCGGACGACCTCCGCCACCACCTCTTCGCCCGGGATGCCGCCGAACACGAAAATCGGCTTCCCGTCGGTCTCCGCGAGCGCCTCTCCGAGCCGCCCCATCCCTGCGAGGCGCAGGCGTAGCAGTCTGCCCGCCCCCTGCTGTGTCGGCGATACGACCACGCAGCGATGATAGCAGCGGAGGAAGGGAGGGGAGGCGAGTGCGAATTACCTGCCGCGAACCTCTTCGAGGTAAGCGTCGGCGCGGCCGCTCTTGCCCAGGATGGCGTACACGCGGTCTACGGGATGCTCCGCCGCCGTCCACACCCGAATCAGCAGGCCGTTCTCAGTCGGAGTGACCTCGATGCCCTGATTCAGGCCGAAGTAGCATTCGACCGCCTCCCTGACGTTGCGGCGAAGCTGCTCGAGCGTGTCTCCCTCTGTGTGGATGCCGTAGCCGACGGCGCTGGCCGAGTAGCCGCCTCCGGAGTCGTCCTGGCTGACTTCGAAGACGGTCTCGGAGACGGCATCGGCCACTATGCCCCCTACCCGCGCAGCGCGGCGAGCTCGGCGGCCAGGTCGATGATCGAGTCCTCTTGGCCGCCGACCACCTTGCGGCGGCCCAGCTCCATCAGGATGTCGCGCGGCTCGATGTTGAACTTGGCGGCGGCGCGGTAAGTGTGGAGCAGGAAGGAGGAGTAGACGCCCGCGTAGCCGAGCACGAGGCTGGCGCGATCGATAATCTGCGGGCGCTGCATCATCGGACGCACCACGTCCTCCGCCGCGTCCATAATCTTGTACACGTCCACGCCCGTCTCGTAGCCCTCAAGCTCGAGGACGGCCACCAGCACCTCGGTCATCGCGTTGCCAGCGCCGGCGCCGAGGCCGCCGAGGCAGCCGTCTACGTACTCGGCGCCCTCCTCGATGGCAGCGAGGGAGTTGCCGATGCCCAGGCCGAGGTTGTTGTGGCAGTGGATGCCGACCTTCGTGTCCGGGTCGAGCGCCTGGCGCAGCGCGGAGACCCGCGCGCGGACGCCGTCGGGGCGCAGCGCGCCCGCCGAGTCGGTTACGTAGACCGCCTCCGCGCCTGACGCCTCCTGCACCTTGGCCTGCTCCACCAGGTCGTCCGGCTCGATCATGTGCGCCATCATCAGGAAGCCAAGCGTCTCCATCCCCAGCTCGCGGGCGAGGCCGATGTGCTGGACGGCGATGTCCGCCTCTGTGCAGTGGGTGGCGATGCGGACGGCGCGCGCGCCCCGGTCGAACGCCTCCTTCAGGTCTTCCTGGATGCCGATGCCGGGCAGCAGGAGCACGGTGATGCCCGCGTTCGTGATGCTGGCCTTCACCGCCGACAGCAGGTCTTGCTCGTCGGTGTGGGAGAAGCCGTAGTTCTGGGACGAGCCGCCGAGGCCGTCGCCGTGCGACACCTCGATAAGGGGCACGCCCGCCTCGTCCAACGCCTTGGCGATCTGCGCAACCTGCTCCACCGTGTACTGGTGCGCCATCGGGTGCGAACCGTCGCGCATCGTCGAGTCGACGACGCGGACGGCGCCTTTGGTCAGTGTCATTACGCGCCTCCTGCGGTTGCGACAGTTTGGGTCGGCAGGCCGAGCAGGTGCTTGGCGAACTGGTCGCCGACCTCCACGGCCGCCGCCGTCATGATGTCTAGGTTGCCGGAGTAGTCGGGCAGATACATGCCCGCGCCTTGCACCTCCACCGTAACCACCACGCGGTCGTCGTAGAAGATGGGATCGACGCGCAGGTGGTAGCCGGGGACGTAGGACTGGATGCGCGCGACCGTCTCGTGAATGGAGCCGAGGATCGCCTCGCGGTCCATCTCCTCCACCTGGCAGTAGATGGTGTCGCGCATCATGATGGGCGGCTCGGCGGGGTTGAGGATGATGATGGCCTTGCCGCGCTCGGCGCCGCCGATGCGCACGATGCCCGTGGCGGTGGTCTGCGTGAACTCGTCGATGTTCTGCCGCGTGCCCGGTCCCGCGCTCTTCGACGCGATGGTGGCGACGATCTCCGCGTAGGGAACGCGCGTCACCTTGGAGACGGCGTTCACGATGGGAATCGTCGCCTGCCCTCCGCAGGTGATGAGGTTGACGTTCAGCTCGTCCAGCACATCGCCGATGTTGACGTAGGGGACGACGTAGGGGCCGACGGCGGCGGGAGTGAGGTCGATGGCGATCTTGCCGAGGTCGCGGTACATCGCCGCGTTGGCGACGTGCGCCTTGGCGCTGGTCGCCTCGTAGACGATCTTCGCCAACTCGTGATGCTTCTTGAAGCCCTCGGAACCCTCGGCGGTGGTGGCGTAGCCCATCTGCTTGGCCAGCGCCAGCCCCTCCGAGCGCTCGTCGATGCCCACCATCAGCTTCATCTCGAGCCTGGGGTGCTCCTCCAGCTTGAGCATCAGGTCGGTCCCGATGTTGCCGGAGCCGATGATCGCCACCGGTATCTTGTCAGCCATCCCGCGTCTCCTCACTTTCCATGATACGGCGGGGGGCAAGCGCCCCGCCTAGACGAACTTCACGCTCACCGATCCGACGTTGTCGAACTTGGCCGTTATCACGTCGCCCTTGGCGACGGGGGTCATCCCGACCAGGGCGCCCGGCATCACGAACTCGCCTGCGTTGAGGGAGACGCCGTACTCGCCCAACTTGTTGGCGCACCACGCGACGGCGTTGGCGGGGTTGTCCAGCACGGCGGCGCCCGTGCCGCGGCTGAGCTCCTCGCCGTTCTTCTCGAACACCATGCCCTCGTTCACCAGGTCGACGGAACTCGGGTCGACGCGCGTCGACCCGAGCACCGCCGCCATGTGCGAAGCGTTGTCGGCGATTGTGTCCGCCAGCTTGATCTTCCAGTCCGCCACGCGGCTGCCCACCACCTCCAGCGAGGCCACCACGTAGTCCGTGGCATCCAACACGTCCTCCGGAGTCACCCCCGGCCCCTTGAGCGTCTTCTTCAGGACGAAGGTGATCTCCGGCTCCACGCGGGGCTGTTGGAGCGAGTCGTAGGCAACCTCCGCGCCGTCCTCCAGCACCATGTTGTCGAAGATCATGCCGTAGTCGGGCGTGTCGATGCCGAGCATCTTCTGCATGGCGGCGCTGGTGAGGCCGACCTTCTTGCCGACGATCTTGCGCCCACTCGCCAGCTTCTTACCCAGCACCAACTCTTGGACGCGGTAGGCGTCCTCCGGACTGAGGTCCGGGTGCTTCTCGGTCAGCGGCGGGATGAACTCGTGCGTCTGTTCGGCGCGCCACAGCGCGTCCGCAAGCTCCGCTACCTGCGCGTCGTTCAGGCTCATGCTCCCTCCTTGCCTATCGGCGTGCTGCGCGGGCGGGCGGGGCCGCCCGGCGCGTTAGATCTGCTTGAGGCCCATTCCCTTGGCCGCCTCTAGGTAGGGCAGCCCCTTGGCCAGCCCCTCCTTGAAGACGTCTTCCTTCGCCTTGATCTTGTCCAACTCGTTCAGCGCGTCGTCGTACATCGCCTGCGGCACCACCACAGCGCCCGTCTCGTCGGCGAAGACGAAGTCGCCCGGCCGCACCGACACGCCGCCGACCTTCACCGGCTCCTCGTTGACGGAGCCGAGGCGCAGGCGCGTCTTGCCCGCCGTCGGGCAGATGTGCCGCGCCAGCACCGGAAAGCCCAGCGCCCGCATGATGTCCGCGTCGCGCACTGCGCCGTCCACGATGAGGCCCGATACGCCCAGGTTCTGCGCCGCCATGGCGGCCAGTTCGCCCCAGACGGTGATGTACTCGCCGCCCACGTCGATGGTGATGACGTCGCCCGCCGACGCCCGCGCCAGTATCTGCCCCAGCGCGATCTCGTCCGCGCCGAACGTTCCCGGCGTGCCAACGAGCATGCGCACCGTGAGGGCACGCCCGTGGAACTTCTGCCCATGCGACAGCGGCTGCAGCCCCACCATCGCCCCGTCGTGCCCCAGGATGTCCAGCGCGTCGGCGAACATCCCGCTGTCGATGCCTTCGAATCCCTTCACGGCCATGCCTGTGCTCCTCCTGCTAACGCTGCCCTGATTCTAGCAGGTTAGAATGCCTTTTCGTGGAGGGAGCGCCGTCTATGGAAGGAATCGCGGGGAAAACGGCCATCGTCACAGGCGCCGGGCGCGGCATCGGCCGGGGTCTCGCCCTCGCCCTCGCCGCCCGCGGCGCCCGCCTCGTCCTCAACGACCTCGACCAAGCGCCGCTCGAGGAGACTGCGGCGCTGACGGGCGGCGACCCGGCGCTGACGGCGGGTTCGGTGACCGACGCGCAAGTGGGCGAGCGCTTGACGGAGGCGGCGCTGGAGCGCTTCGGCGCTCTGGACGTCATCGCCGCGTGCGCCGGCTACACATGGGACGGCATGTTCCACCGCATGACGGGCGACCAGTGGCGCGCCATCGTGGACGTGCACCTGAACGGGACGTACAACACCGTGCGCCCCGCCTACGCGGCGATGCGCGAGCTCGCCCGCGCCGAACGCGAGCGCGGCGGGCAGCCCGCCGCCCGCAAGATCGTCACCGTCTCCTCCATGTCGGCGTTCGGGAACCTCGGCCAGGCCAACTACGCGGCGGCCAAGGCGGGAATCGTGGGCTTGACGCGCACGCTGGCCATCGAGGGCGCACGCTTCAACATCCTCGCCAACTCCGCCGCGTTCGGCCCTATCGACACGCGGCTGACGAGGGCGCGCGAGCAGCAAGACGAGCGGGTGGGAGAGGCGGCGCTGGGCATCCCGCAGGCCGCGCGCGACGCCTACCTCGCTTCCATACCCCTAGGGCGCACGGGAACAATCGAGGAGGCCGTCGGCCCTCTGCTCTTCCTCGCGTCCGAGCACGCCAACTACGTGTCCGGCGCGCTGCTGGAGGTCAACGGGGCGGCGCACATAGGCTAGCGCCGCCGCGAGGACTACCCCGCGCTAATCGCCTCGCGCTTCACGTGCAGACGCTCCTTGAGCGCGTTCACTGCGTCGTGCGAGCCGTAGACCGTGCTCAGCTTGCCATCCACGCGCACTTTCATGCGGCTGATGTGTCCGCCCTTGGCCAGCAGCCACAGCGACCAGTTGAGCGCCGAGCGCTTCAGGCGCGGGAACACGCGCAGCAGCTCGTCGCCCTGGTACTCGAACACCTCGTCCGACCGGCGCATGATCTCCTCGTAGACCATGGCCTGCAATGGCGGCAGCCCACCCGCGCCCGGAAGGCTGTACTCGGCTATCTGCGAGATCTTCATCGCCCCGTCCTTCATCCGCTGTGCGCTCGCCTGCTTGAACGAACGCTAAGAATTCGGCTAAGCCAAAGTCTAACCTTTCGCCTAAGCTCCGCAAAGCGCATAGCAGCGCCTGTTAGCGCCGATACGGACGCTCTACGCCCTCTGCTACACTACCCCGCGATGGCCTCCCCCGAACCCGGTTCCGCCCTCACCCTAGACGATGTCCGCCACATCGCGGCGCTCTGCCGCATCGGGATGACCGACGCAGAGTTGGAGCGGATGCGCGCGGAGCTGGCCGACCTCCTGGGCGAGGTGGCGTTCGTCCAGTCGGTGGACACTACCGGCATCGATCCCACCGGCCACGCAGTGGACAACGTCCACAGTGTGATGCGGGACGACGAGGCCACCGACCCGATGCCCGCGGAAGACGTGCTCCTCAACGCGCCGCTGCGCGAGGGCGTCTACTTCCGCACCCGTTCCGTGCTCGACTAGCCGTGGCCGAACCCCTCTACTACCTCTCCGCCGGCGAGATGTCGGACGCGCTGCAGCGGCGCGAGCTGTCGGCGGCGGAGCTGTCGGAGGCCCACTTCGATCGCATTGCCGAGGTGGAGGACGAGGTCGGCGCCTACCTGAGCGTGACGACGAACCTCGCCATCGACCAGGCGCGCGCCGCGGACGCGCGCCTGGCGGCGGGAACGGCGGCGCCCCTTACGGGCGTGCCCATGCAGCTCAAGGACAACCTCAACGTGCGCGGCACGGCCACGACCTGCGCGTCGCGAATGTTGGAGACCTACGTTGCGCCCTACGACGCCACGGCGGCGGCGGCTTTGACCGGCGCGGGCGCTGTCCTGCTCGGCAAGGGCAACATGGACGAGTTCGCCATGGGCTCCTCCACAGAGAACTCCGCCCTCGGCGTCACCCGCAACCCGTGGGACCGCGAGCGCGTCCCCGGCGGCTCCAGCGGCGGCCCCGCCGCCGCCGTCGCCGCAGGCGAAGCCGCATTCGCCCTCGGCTCCGACACGGGCGGCTCCATCCGTCAGCCCGCCGCCTTCTGCGGCGTCGTCGGCCTCAAGCCCACCTACGGTCTCGTCAGCCGTTACGGCCTCGTCGCCTTCGCCTCCTCGCTCGACCAGATCGGGCCTATGACGCGCACGGTGCGCGACTGCGCCATCGTCCTGAACGCCATCGCGGGCCACGACCCGAAGGATTCCACCAGCATCCCTGCGCCGGCGCCGGATTACACAGCGCGCCTGGATGCGGGCGTCGAAGGCATGCGGATCGGCGTGGTGCGCGACTACTTCGGGGAGGGCATCGCACCCGAAGCCGCGCGCGCGGCGAGGGAGGCGATCGGCTCGTTGGAATCGATGGGCGCGCAGGTGGACTGGGAGGCGTCGCTGCCCAACTCACGCGCCGCCCTCGCCGTCTACTACATCATCGCGCCCTCGGAGTGTTCCGCGAACCTCGCCCGCTACGACGGCGTCAAGTACGGCTACTCGGATACGGAGGCGGACGGGTTATGGGCGGCGCTGGAGGCGACGCGGCGCGAGGGGTTCGGCGCGGAGGTCAAGCGCCGCATCCTGCTCGGCGCATACGCGCTCTCCGCCGGCTACTACGACGCCTACTACCTGAAGGCGCTCCAGGTGCGCACCATCATCCGCCGCGAGTTCGCCGAGGCCTTCGAGCGCTACGACCTGCTCGCCACGCCGTCCACGCCCACCCCCGCCTTCAAGTTGGGCGAGAAGACCGCCGACCCGGTGGCGATGCACGCCAGCGACGTGTGCAACGTGCCCGTCAACATCGCGGGGATTCCCGCCGTCAGCGTCCCGTGCGGTTTCGTGGACGGCCTGCCAGTCGGCCTCCAACTCATGGGTCCGCACCTCAGCGAGTCGGCGCTGCTGCAAGCCGCCTACGCCTACGAGCAATCCACCCCTTGGCGGGACGAACACCCGCCCCTCTAGCCCGCTCCGCCCTCCTCCTCGAACACCGCGCCGCCCGTCACCTCGAAGCGCCGCGCCGACAAGCGGAATCGCTCCGGCACGATGCTCGCGTCGGCGGTCGTCGCCAGCGTCTGCGGATAGGCCGCAGCCGCCTCCATCGTCAGCGCGCGGTGCTCCGCGTCCAACTCCGATAGCACGTCGTCCAGCAACAGCACAGGCTGGTCGCCTCGGCGCGCCGCCAACACTTCCGCCTCCGCCAGCCGCAAGCTCAGCGCGGCGAGGCGCGCCTGCCCGCGCGAGGCGTGCTGCGCGAGCTCGACGCCGCGCATGGTCAGGCGCAGATCGTCGCGGTGAGGGCCGACCACCGTCTGGCCCAGCGCGCGCTCCCTGCGCCGCGAGGCGGTGAGGGCGTCGCGCAGCGCCTCGGCCAGGGCAGCATCGGAGGGCGCGTCGGGAATGCGCACGCTCGCCGCGTAGGCCGTCTCCAGCGCATCGGCGCCCGCGCCGAAGGCGGCGTAGCAGCGGCGCGCCGCCTCGTCGAGGGGGCCTGTCGCCGCGAGCCGTCCGCCGAGCACGCGGGCTCCCTCCTCGCACAATTGACCGTCCCAGAAAAGGAGCTCCCGCTCGCCGGCGCGGTTCTCTTTGAGCGCCTTCAGCACCCGGTTGCGCTGCATCACCACCCGTTGGTAGCGCTGGAGCGCGCGCAAGTAGCGCGAGTCGGCCTGCGACAGCAGCACGTCCAGGTAGCGCCGCCGCCCCTGCGGGCCGCCGTACACGAGCGCGATGTCGTCGGCGGTGAAGAGCACCGCGTTGAAGCGGCCCACCAGGTCGGACGCTCGGCGGGCGGAGCCGTTTATCTGCACCCGCTTCTGCACCGTGTCCCCCTGCCGCAGGTCGAGACCCACCAGCAACTCATCCGCCTCACCGCCCCGCTCCACTGTCCCGCTGACCACGGCGTAGCCATCGCGTTCGCGCGCCGTCCACGCGACCATCTCGCGCTCGGCGGCGGCGCGGTAGGAACGGCCGATGGCCAGCAGGTACGCCGCCTCGAGCAGATTGCTCTTGCCTTGAGCGTTGGCGCCCTGAAACAGCGTCAGCCCCGCGTCCAGATCGAGCGCGGCGTTGGCGACGTTGCGGAAGTTGGTAAGCTTGAGGCGGCGCAGCAGCATGGCGCGCCATTCTAGCCGGGGCGCGGCTTGCCCAAGCACCCGCACCTCCCCATACTCGCTCCGTGCCGCTGAATATCCTCTCCCTGCGAACCCCGCTCCGCGCCGGCACCGCCATTCTGCTGGCGGGCCTGTTAGCCGCGTGCGGCGGCGGCGCCGACCCGACTCCCACGCCCACCCCCGCGCCGATGTCCGTCCCTCGCCTCGACGTCGCCTCCGCCGAAACCTTGGGCGGCCTGATGGCGCAGCTGCCCGCGAACGAGACGGCCTGCCTCCGCGACGCTCTCGGCGCGGAGCGCTACGCGGCGCTGCTCGCTCAGCCCCCGCGCCTGAGCGCCAGCGGCCTGCCTGACGCGGCGTCGGGCGGGTGCTTCAGCGGCGAGACACTGTTGCTGCTGACGGTGGCGGGACTGGAGTTGGAGGCGGGCGGGCTGTCGGAGCGCAGCGCGGCGTGCGTCCGCAACGCCTTCGGCGCGGTGGAGTTCACCGGCGGCGACGAGGACGCGGACACGCAGGCGGCGACCTTCGGCGCCATCACCGGTCTGCTCTTCTGCCTGACCAATGAGGAGGCGGGGCGCATCTCCGTGGGCCGCATCCTAGGCGACGATTCGCCCGCGCTGGCGAACCTCACGCTTCAAGACGCGCGGTGCCTCGCGGAGCGAGTCGACCTAGGCCGCCTCCAGGAGGCGCTGACGCAAGTGAGCGCGGGCGGTCCACTCCCGCGCGAGGTGGCGGGCGCATTCGTCGAATGCCGCGTCGCTCTACCCGCGCCCGGGTAGGATTAGGGGCTGGCTTTCGCCGCTCGCGCGATTTGAAAGCTTTATCCTAGGAGGATAATCCTATCCCAGGAGAGTATGTTCTTTCCTTTGAGCCAGCCTTGCTGGCACATGAATTCGACTTGCGCCTTGTCCTTTATATCATCTTCTACAACCAGAAAAAGGATTATGCGCTTGCCGGGTTGAGTTTTGTCAGTCTGAATAAGGTCAAGGAGGATTTGGGTGGTCACGTACTGGCGGATAAGTTGGTGGACAAGGACGTATCCATCATCTGCGCCGAAATCGCTTTCATATTTTGCTTCTCCGATAAAAAGATGGTTCGGACTCTCCAGAACGATGTCAATCTCCGTATTGCGAAGATTGTTGTAGCGGTTCGTCTTGTCAGTTTCGTCGTTTATTGTGCAATTGCTGGCTTCAATTCCTTAAACTCAGCGCTTTGAGTGATTTGAGCGAATAGCTCAACTCTTTTACGCAGATCCGAGAATAAGCGCTTGTAGCGCCTAATCAAATCTTCGACATGCATTTTCCCCTAACGTTCTCGTACTCATAGTCTCGCATGCCCTTCCAAAAGAATTCGAGTTTGATGGTCTCCAAGTCAGCCTTGTGAGTCTCGGCGAGCGGCTCGAGCAGGCACTGTACAAGCCGAGCGCGCGCGTTTGCGGACTCGAAGAAGGGTGCGAAGCATTGGGCGGTCTTCCAGTTCTCCGTCCTGTTCGGGATGCCAAGGATTCCCATGACGATGTTTCCTTTCAGCTGCGGGCGCGTGCTGCGCCGGCTTCGGCGATGAGCGCCTTGTAGACGTGCACCAGCGCTTCGGTATCTCGCGCGCAGTAGGCGAGCAGGTCTTTCCTAGTCTTGGCCTTGTCACGCTCGTGAGCATCGTCGGCGATCATACCGGCGTATTGGGCTGAGGCGGCGCCGCCATCCCGTATGTTGAGGTCCGCGTAGATCAGATGGGGCGCAAGAATCGGGGCGACGGACTTGAGCGAGTAGCTCCCGCCGATTCCAGGATGGTAGTAGTTCTCTCTGAGCAGCTTCAGCAGGTCAATCATCCGGTCGCAGAGGGCCAGCAACCGATTTTTGTAATCCGGGAACGCCTGAGCAAGGCCCCTCAAGACGGTTCTCTCGTAGGGTGAGTAGACGACGATTGCGCCATCGGCGGGGATCGCTCGCAGCAAGCTGACGATGAAATTCTTCCGTGGATCTTCGGCGTTGCCGTTTAGGAAGGAATGGTGGTTTATCTCTCCGGACGAATCCAAGACGTGAAGCGACCACTGGAATGGGATCACCTGGTAGGGGCTTGTGCCGATGTATAGCGGTATGGCGGGGTTGAAGGTCTCGAAGTCCAAGAAGCTCGCGGGGAAGGAGATTTCCTCCAAGCTCGTCTTGAGGTTTGGGCTGGTGAAGGCCGCTTTGGTTTGCCCAACCTCATCCTGGTGGCAATGTCCATAGAAGGAGCAGCGATAGGGCTTCTTGCAGTGTGGGCCGATTTCGATATCCGGCGGACTGCTCTCTTGTAGGGCCATCCACATTCGAGACAGATCGTTGGGAACGTGTTCATCTATGAACGCCCTGGCGCGGCTTGTGACATCTTCTAGGGTGAATAGGCAATCAAGGTCGTGGTCTCCGCCCTGATAGACATAGTCTCTGTTGAGATGCATCAAGTACGCCCTGCTAATAGGCGTTCCGGCGCCTTCCACTACATGCATCTGGATCGCAACGTCCGTGACGTGTTCGGGTTTGGCCTGTGTCGATGACTTGACTTCCACCAGGTCGAACCCCTGGCCCTCGCTTCTCTTGAGGATGTCGACTCTCGTATTGATGTCTTCGAAGGTGAAGGCGGCTTCGTACAGGGGCGGAACCTTGGCGTCGGCGAGAAGGGTCTCGGTGGTCCTGACGGCTTGGCCGTGCTCCGCGTAGGTTTCCTCGATGAGTCTGCCGTTGGGGAAGCGTTGCCTTGCGAATTCGCCAACGGCGGAGCCCGTGTCGAATATCGCCTGCTGGGCCTGGTCTACGGGGTCGGCGAGTTCCGGTCGATAGCATTGCAGGTAGAGACGCTTCAGGCACTGGAGGCCGTACTGGAATTTGGATTTGGAGAGACTGGGCAACATCAGGCGTTGGAGCGCCTCGGGCTTTGAGGGAGGCTCACACAGCGTAGGGGCACCGTAGGGGATGGCCGTGAGCGCGTCAAGCGCCGCGAAGGGCAGGCGAAGGGACGGGCGGGCACAAAGAGCGCCGTTATAGGAGAAGGGTCGAAGCGTGGTTCCCGCCAGTTCGCGGGAACGGGGGAGGGAGGCGCCGCCCAACCCTTGCCGCTTGGGGCTGTGGGCGATAGCATCTGCCCCCGATGCCCCCGTCCGAGCTCAGCCCCTTGGAGTGGCGCGGAGATTGCTTGCGCCTCCTCGATCAGACGCGCCTGCCCCACGCAGAGGTTTGGCGCGACGTGCGCGCGGCGGACGAGGCGGCGGCGGCCATCCGCGAGATGCGCGTCCGCGGCGCGCCCGCCATCGGCGTGACCACCGCCTACGGCATGGCGCTCGCCGCCAGGGGCGCCGCCGCGCTGCCCGCGCCCGTCTTTGCGGCGGCTATGCAGCGCGCCGCCGAGACGCTCGGTGCGGCCAGACCCACCGCCGTCAACCTGCGCTGGGCCATCGAACGCGCAACCGCCGAGCTCGCCCATGGCCGCGCGCCCCGCGAGGCCGCCGAGGCGCTGCTCGACCTGGCGCACAGGTTGCGCGAGGAAGACGTCGCAACCAACCGCGCCATCGGCGCCAACGGCGCGGCGCTGCTCGCGGGAGTGTCGAGCCTGCTCACCCACTGCAACACCGGCTCGCTCGCCACGGCGGGCTTCGGCACGGCGCTGGGAGTCGTCCGCGCGGCTTGGCGGGCGGGAGAACGCTTCGAGGTTTTCTTCACCGAAACGCGCCCCTGGCTCCAGGGAGCGCGGCTGACCGCGTGGGAGTTGGCCCGCGACGAGATACCCGCCAGGTTGATCGTCGATTCCGCCGCCGCCTTGCTGATGCAACGAGGAGCCGTGGACGCCATAGTGGTCGGCGCAGACCGCATCGCCGCCAACGGCGACGTGGTGAACAAGATCGGCTCCTACGCCCTGGCCATCGCCGCCGAGCGCCACGGCGTTCCCTTCTACGTCGCCGCGCCCGTCAGCACCATCGACCCACGCTCCCCCAACGGCGCGTCCGTTGTCATCGAGGAGCGCCCGGAGGAGGAGGTGACGCGGCTGGCGTGCGCGCCCATCGCACCGGAGGGGACGGCGGCGTGGAACCCGGCGTTCGACATTACCCCCGCCGACCTCGTGACCGCGATTGTTACGGAGCAGGGGATAGTCCACGCGCCCTACGCCGAAAGCCTGCCCCACGCCGCCGAGCCCGCCTATGCCCGCTAACGCCGCCGCCCGCCCCAAACTCGGCGTCATCGGCGGCACAGGCCTCTACGCCATGGCCGGCCTCGAGAGCGCGGAGACGGTGGACGCGGACACGCCCTTCGGCAAGCCCTCCGCGCCCATCGTCATCGGCGAGATAGCGGGGACGCGCACGGCCTTCGTGCCCCGGCACGGTGTCGGCCACCGCCTGCTGCCGACCGAGATTCCGTACTTGGGGAACGTGTACGCGCTCAAGGCGCTCGGCGTCGAGCACCTCGTGTCGGTGAGCGCAGTCGGCAGCCTGCGCGAAGATTTCGCGCCGCTGCACTTGGTGATTCCCGACCAGCTGATTGACCGGACGCGGCGGCGCAGATCCACCTTCTTCGGCGACGGCGTGGCCGCTCACGTGGGTTTCGCCGACCCCTTCTGTCCGCGTCTCAGCACGAGCCTCTGCGAAGCGGCGCGGCAGGCGGGCGCGACTGTCCACCGAGGCGGCGTATACGTCGTTATGGAGGGGCCTGCCTTCTCGACCCGCGCCGAATCCAGCCTCTACCGCTCGTGGGGCGCGAGCGTCATCGGCATGACGGCGCTCCCGGAGGCGAAGCTGGCCCGCGAGGCCGAGATGTGCTACGCGACGCTCGCCTGCGTAACTGACTATGATGTGTGGCGCGAATCGGAAGCGGACGTGTCGGTCGAGATGGTGGTCGCCAACCTGCAAGCCAACGCCCAAGCAGCGCAGCGCGCGCTCCACGCGCTGGCGGCGGGGCTGAGCGATGAGCGCCCTTGCGCGTGCGGCGGCGCCCTCGCTACGGCCATCGCCACCAACCCGGCCCACATCGGCGTCGAGGCGCGGGAGCGCTTGGCGCCTATCATCGGCAAGTACATAGCCTGAACGCCCACGAGAGGGCCGGAAGGAGGCGGAAGTGATCTACGGAAGACAGGAGCCGGGCGAACCCTACCGGCGCATCACGGTGCAAGAGGCGCACGAACTGCAACAGGCCGGAGGGCAGGTGGTGGACGTGCGGCGCGACGACGAATGGGAGGCGGGCCACCCGGTCGACGCGCTGCACGTCGAGGTGGATAACATGCTCACGGAGGCGGAGGAGCGATTGCCCAAGGACAAGGACCTGCTCTTCATCTGCGCCGCCGGAGTGCGAAGCGGCCTGGCCGCCGAGATGGCCGCCGCTCTGGGATTTGACCAGGAGCGCCTCTACAACGTGGAGCAGGGCGTGCCGGTGTGGATGGGGGAGAATCTGCCGACGGCCTACGGCCAATAGGCGAGCGCGAAGAGCGCGGGAACGGAGCGCGTATGCAGGTGGACGGCAAGCAGGGCGACGTCAAAGACCCCTCCCTGGCGGAGGAGGGACAGCGTCTCATCGAGTGGGCGGCGCGGGAGATGCCCGTGGTGCGCCTCATCCAAGGGGAGTTCGCCGCCGCGAAGCCCCTTGCGGGCATGCGCGTCGCCGGTTGCCTGCACGTAACCAGCGAGACGGCCAACCTCGCCCTCGCCCTCCAGGCGGGCGGCGCCGAGGTCTCCCTCTGCGCCAGCAACCCCCTCAGCACCCAAGACCCCGTCGCGGCGGCCCTCGCCGCCGCCCACGGCGTCCCCACCTACGCCATCAAGGGCGAGGACAACGACACCTACTACGCCCACATCCACGCAGCGTTGGACGCTAAGCCCAACGTGACCTTGGACGACGGCGCAGACCTCGTCGCCACCCTCCACACCCAGCGCCAAGACCTGTTAGGCGAGGTGGCCGCGGGCACGGAGGAGACGACGACGGGCGTCATCCGCCTCCGCAGCATGGCGGAGAGCGGGGCGCTGAAGTACCCCATCATCGCAGTGAACGAGGCGGACACCAAGCACCTCTTCGACAATCGCTACGGTACCGGCCAGAGCACCATCGACGGCATCACGCGCGCCACCAACGTGCTGTGGGCGGGCAAACGCGTCGTCGTCGCGGGCTACGGCTGGTGCGGACGCGGCGTCGCCATGCGCGCCCGCGGCATGGGCGCCCACGTCATCGTCACGGAAGTTGACCCGGTTCGCGCCCTGGAGGCGGTGATGGACGGCTTCATGGTCATGCCCATGGACGACGCCGCGCGCGTCGGCGACATCTTCATCAGCGTCACCGGCGGGATGAGCGCCGTCGGGCGCAGCCATTTCCCGCTTATGAAGGACGGCGCGATCGTCGCCAATAGCGGCCACTTCAACGTGGAGCTCGACCTTGAGGCGCTGGAAGGCCTGGCGGTCGAGCGCCGCGCCGTCCGCCCGTTCGTCGAGCAGTACGTGCTGCCCGGCGGCGCGCGCATCAACGTGCTCGCCGAGGGCCGCCTCGTCAACCTCTCCGCCGCCGAGGGCCACCCCTCGTCGGTGATGGACATGAGCTTCGCCAACCAGGCGCTGAGCGTGGAGCACATCGCTAAGAACGGCGGCGGCCTGACGCCCGGCGTCCACAGCGTGCCCGCCGAGATAGACAAGCGCGTGGCGCAGCTCAAACTCGCCGCGTTGGACGTATCCATCGACGCGCTCACGCCCGAACAAGCCCGCTACCTCGCCGGGTGGGAAGCGGGCACCTAGCCCACGCAGGCAGCCAACTACGCAGGAGAGCGGATAGGGCAGATGACCACCACCTTCGAGAACGCAGCGGCCTACCTCTACACCTCCGAGTCGGTGACCGAAGGGCACCCCGACAAGTTGTGCGACCAGGTGTCGGACGCGATCCTGGACGCCATCTACGCCCAAGACCCCAACGCGCGCGTCGCCTGCGAGACGGCGACCACCACGGGCCTGGTCGTCGTCTTCGGCGAGATCACCACCTCGGCGCACGTGGACTACGAGGGAGTAGTTCGGGAGACGCTCCGTCGCGTCGGCTACGACGACCCCGACATCGGCATCGACTACAAGACCTGCCGCGTCCAGATCGAACTGCACGAGCAGTCGCCCGACATCGACGGCGGCGTCTCGACGGCGCTGGAACGGCGCGGCGACGGCGCGGCGGGCGACGCGGCGGGAACGCTTGGCGCGGGCGACCAGGGCATGATGGTCGGATTCGCCTGCGACGAGACGCCCGAACTGATGCCGCTCACCCTCTCCCTCGCTCACCGCCTCACCCGCCGCCTCTCCATCGCCCGCAAGGAGGGGGTGATTCCCTACCTCAAACCCGACGGCAAGTCCCAAGTCACCGTCGAGTACTCCCACGGCAAGCCCAAGCGCGTCCACACCGTCATCGTCAGCACGCAGCACGCCGACGACGTCTCCAACGAGCAGATCGAGGCGGACATCCGCGAGCACGTCATCGGCGAGGTGGTTCCCGCAGGACTTATGGACGAGGACACGACTATCCACGTGAACCCGTCGGGGCGATTCGTCGTCGGCGGCCCCCACGGGGACGCAGGGCTGACGGGGCGCAAGATCCTGGTGGACACCTACGGCGGCGTCGCCCGCCACGGGGGCGGCGCCTTCTCCGGCAAGGACCCGACGAAGGTTGACCGCTCCGCCGCCTACGCCGCCCGCTACGTCGCCAAGAACGTCGTCGCCGCCGGCCTCGCCTCCCGCTGCGAAGTGCAGGTCTCCTACGCCATCGGCGTCGCCAAGCCCATCAACGTGTCGGTCGAGACCTTCGGGACGGGGGCGGTGAGCGACGAGGTCATCGAGCAACTGGTGAACGAGCGCTTCGACCTGCGCCCCGGCGCCATCATCGAGCAACTGGGCCTGCGGCGGCCCATCTATGGCCAAACCGCCTCCTACGGCCACTTCGGGCGCACCGACGCCGACCTGCCCTGGGAGCGCACCGACAAGGCCGCCGAGCTGCGCGAGGCGGCCAAGACCGCCGTCTAGCCGCGCTATGACCGCCTTGTCCGCCATCCGCTTCGGCACCGACGGTTGGCGCGCGCTCATCGCCCGCGACTTCACCTTCGACAACGTGCGCGCCTGCGCCGACGGCGTCGCCAGGCTGGTCGAGGCGGAGGGCGGCGCGGAGCGCGGCGTGGTCGTCGGCTACGACACGCGCTTTGGGTCGGCGGAGTTCGCCGCCGAAGCCGCCGGAACGCTCGCGACACGGGGCGTCCGCGCCCATCTGTGCTCGAGCGCGGCGCCGACCCCCGTCGTCAGCTTCAACGTGCCTCACCGCGGCGCCGCAGGCGGGATCGTCATCACGGCCAGCCACAACCCGGGCGCGTGGAACGGTTTCAAGTACAAGCCCTCCTACGGCGGCAGCGCCGCGCCGGAGGTGGTGGCGGAGTTGGAGCGCCGCATCGCTGACGCGCTAGCCGACGGCCCCGCCGACGCTATGCCGCCGGACGAGGCGCGCGCCGCCGGTCTGCTGACCGACGTGGACGCCGCCGCGCCGTACCTGGCCAACGCCGCGCGCTCCATCGACCTAGACGCCATCCGCGGCGCGGGTCTGCGCGTGGCCGTGGACAGCATGCACGGCGCGGGAGGCGGCTACTTCGCAGCGTTGGTCGGCGGGGGCGCCAGCGCCGTCGCCGAGTTCCGCGCCGAGCCAAACTCTGCCTTCCCCGGCATGGCGCAGCCGGAGCCTATCGCGCCAAACCTCGGCCCCGTCATCGACGCCGTGCGGGGCGGCGGCTACGACGCGGCGCTGGCCACCGACGGCGACGCCGACCGCCTGGGCCTCATCGACGAGAAGGGCGCGTTCGTCACCACCTTGCAGACCTTCGCCTTGCTGTGCCTCCACCAATTGGAGGTGCGCGGGTTGCGCGGCCCTCTGGTGCGCTCCATCACCCAGAGCGCGATGATCGACAAACTGGCCGAGCGCTACGCCGTGCCGGTGCGCGTAACGCCCGTCGGCTTCAAGTTCCTCGGCCCCTTGATGATGGCGGAGGATGCGCTGGCCGCCGGAGAGGAGAGCGGCGGCTACGCCTTCCGCGGCAACATCCCCGAGCGCGACGGCCTCTTCAGCGGCTTGCTGCTTTTGGAGATGATGACGCGCACCGGCAAACGCCTCTCCGAGCTCACCGCCTGGCTCACGGAGTTGACCGGCGAGCACCACTATGACCGCCTCGACGTGCATCTCAGCCCGGACGCGCCGCGCCCGTCAGTTCAAGCACTCGCCGACCGCGCCCCCGCGTCGGTCGCCGGGCTGGCGGTGCGCGAGCGCCGCACGGAGGACGGCCTGCGCCTGCTGCTGGACGGCGGCTACTGGGGCCTCATCCGCGTGTCGGGCACGGAGCCGCTGCTGCGCATCTACGCCGAGGCCGACTCCCCCGAGCGCGTAACCCGCATCCACGAAGAACTGCGCGCGCTAGCCGGGGTGTAGGCCGCGCCCGGCGTTAGGGAGCCTTGCCGCGCAG
>JAGWBE010000010.1:20553-58283 GCA_021296055.1 Dehalococcoidia bacterium
GGCACGGGGTTACGCGACGGTCTCCGCATGCGGGAATGCGGTAAGAGCGAGCACGGCTCCTACGCCAGCCTGCTGATGATAGGCGGCTACGTTGGCTACCGCTTGGTGTACTGCGGGGCGCGGCGGGCGCGCTTGAGGCCGTACTTCTTGCTCTCCTTGATGCGCGAGTCGCGCGTCAAGAACCCGGCGGCGCGCAGCGCCTTCTTCGTCTCCGGCGCGGCAAGCACCAGGGCGCGGGAGATGCCGTGGCGCAGCGCGTCGGCCCACGCCGAGACGCCGCCGCCCTCGATCTTCGCCACGACGTTGAAACGTCCGTCCGTGCCCTCAGTGACCGCGAATGGGGAGCGGGCGCGCTTGCGCCAGTCAATCCAGGGCAGCGCCTCGTCCAGCGGCTTGCCGTTGACGACCATCGCGCCGCTGCCGCCGGGGTAGAGCCTCACCCTTGCGATAGCGCTCTTGCGCTTACCCGTCCCGTAGTAATAGGCGGAACCTGTCGTCATCGGCTACTCCTCATCCTTCTTGCGCGCGGGCCTTCGCTTCTTGCGCGCGGTGGCTTCGGCCTGCGGCGCGGCGTTCTTGTCTGTTGGAGCGGATTCGGCTTGCGGTTGTTCGTCCGTCTGCCCTGCCGTTGCCTCGGATGCGAGGTCAGCATGCGGCCGTTCGTCCACTTGCTCCGCCACCGCCTCTGGCCCGGATTCGGCTTGCGGCTGGTCGTCCAGTTCCTCGGCGGCGCTCTCATTCGCGGATTCGGCCTGCGGCTCTTCCTCCGCTTGCTCCGCCACTGCCTCCGGCGCGGCCTCAACCTCCGCCGGCTCCTCCTCCACAATCGCTTCCGGCTCCGGGGCGGGCTGCGGCTCCTCCGCTACGGGAGGGACGGCGGCGGCCTCAGCGCGGCGGCGTTCGGCGGCGGCTCTTGCGGCGGCGCGGGCGCCCGTGCCTGCGTTCACCTGCGCCTCGTGCGGGTGCTCCGCTCCCGCGTAGACCTTGAGACGCTTGAGCATGCGGCGGCCCAGGCGGTTGCGCGGCAGCATCCCCTTCACCGCAGCCTGGATGACGCGCTCAGGGAACCGCGTCATCATCTCGTCGAGCGTGCGCTGGCGCAGGTGGCCGACGTACCCCGTGTGGCGGTAGTACACCTTCTGCGCGCGCTTGTTGCCGGTCAGGTCGATCGAGGCGGCGTTGACCACCACCACGAAGTCGCCCGTCAGCTCGTGCGGGCTGTAGATGGCGCGGTGCTTGCCTTGGAGGACGCGGGCGGCATCGGCGGCCAGGCGCCCCAGGCGCTGGCCGCGCGCGTCCAACACGCGCCACTTAGGCGCGAGGCGTGCTCTTGGCGTGTGTTGCGTCGTCCGTTGCAGTTGCATTGTCGTGCGGCGGGAAGTTTGCATAGTTGACTTGGCGGAGGGTGAGGCCCTGCGGCGACAGCGCCGTCTCGGCGGCGCCCCGCCTTCCGCTCTTCGCCAGTTCCTCGAACTCCCTGCTCGTCCTTTCTCCTCGGCCCACCTCCAGCACGGCGGCGGCCATACGCCGCACCTGCTGCGGAAGGAAGGCATTGCCTTCGATCTCGATATGCACCTCGGCTCCCTCCCTCCAAACTGCGGTTCGGAGGATACGGCGGCGGGTCGGCTTCCCTTCCGGGTAGCGGCCGCAGAAGGGCGCGAAGTCGTGCTCGCCCTCAAGCGACGCTAGGACGGCGGCCATAGCCGCGATGTCCAGCGCCCCGCTCACCGCGTGGGTGAAGCGCCTGCGCAACGGCGACCGCGTCCGCCTGGTGAGCAGGCTGTAGCGGTAGACCCGCGAGAGCGCGTGCCTGCGCGGGTCGAAGTCCGGCGCCGTCTCGTGCGCCTCCACCACTGCCGCGTCCAACGGCAGATAGTGGTTCAGCCCGTCGCGGAGCCGGTCCGTCGGCAGCGCGGTCGCGGTGTCGAAGGCCGCCACCTGGCCCAGTGCGTGAACTCCCGCGTCGGTTCTGCCCGCGCCGTGGAGTCGCACCTGCTCGCCCGTGAGGGCCGCAATCGCCTCTTCGATTGTCGCCTGCACCGACGGCGCGTTGGCTTGGCGTTGGAAGCCGGAGTAGGCCGTGCCCTCGTACTCCAACACCAGACCGATGCGTCGCAGCGGCGCGCGGCTCGTTCCTACTCCTCCACCAGTTCCAGGAGCGCCATCGACGCGGCGTCTCCCTTCCTGGGCAACAGTTTCAACATCCGGGTGTAGCCGCCTTCGCGGCTCGCGTAGCGCGGCCCCAGGTCGTCGAACACCTTCTTGACCGCGTGCTTGTCGGGCAGCATGGCCGTCGCGATGCGCCTGTCGTGGAGCGACCCACGCTTACCCTTGGTGATCACTTTCTCGGCCAGGCCGCGCACCTCGCGCGCCTTGGCTTCCGTCGTCGTCACCCGTTCGCGCATGATGAGCTCGGAGGCCAGGTTGCCCAGCAACGCGCGGCGCGGCCCCGAGCGCCGTCCCAACTTTCGTCCCGCCACTCGGTGACGCATCGCCTAGTCCTCGTCCTCGCCGTCGACAGCCTCCACGACGGCTTCCTCCGTGTCCGTGGCGGAGGCGGCGGGCGCCGCCTGGCTCGGCGGCGGGTCGCCCAGATCGGGGTGGCGGATTCCCAATAGTTCCAGTTTCTCCTTGAGCTCTTGGAGCGAGCGCTCGCCGAAGTTGCGCACCTTCAGCAGATCCACGCGGCTGCGCTCCAATACCTCCCCCACTTTGTGGATGGAGGCGCGCTTGAGGCAGTTCTGCGTGCGCGGCGAGAGGCCCAAGTTCTCCACGGGCCGGTTGTAGAGCGAAGCGGGGATGGAGGCGGCCCAGGACGGCCTGCCGCCTTCCTGCTCGGTGTTGTCCGCGACGGTGGTGAAGCGGAAGACGTGCTCGTAGAGGATGTGGGCTCCCTGGCGCACCGCCTCGCTGGGCGAGATGGCGCCGTTCGTCCATACCTCCAGAATCAGCCGCTCGAAATCGGTGTGCTGGCCGATGCGCGTGTTCTCCACGACGTAGTTGACCTTGCGGACGGGCGTGAAGATGGCGTCCACGGGCAGCACGCCGATGGGCAGGCCGTTCTGCGTGAAGGCGGGCTGATAGCCGCGCCCCTGGCCTACGTTCATCTCCATCACCAGCGTCGCGTCCTCGTTGTCCAGCGTGGCCACGTGCAGTTCAGGATTCACGATCTCGAATTCGGACGAGGCCATGATGTCGCCTGCGCACACCGCGCCCTTGCCCTTGATGTCCAGGCGCAGCTTGCCCGGCCTGCTGCCCGACGAGCGCAGGTTGATAGCCTTGACGTTCAGGAGGATGTCGATCACATCCTCCTTCACGTTCGGAATCGCCGTGTACTCGTGTTGCACGCCGTCGATTCGCACCCAGTCGATGGCCATGCCCAGGATGGAGCTCAGGAGCACCCGGCGCATCGGGTTGCCCAGCGTCTGCCCGTAGCCGCGCGGCAACGGTTCCACCACAAACCGCCCGTAGGTCTCGTCCGCCTCCAGCACCCGGACGGTCGCGTCTGGCACCGGCGCGGGCTCGATGGTCAGGTCGCGTTCGCGCTGGTCGTCGTATCCGTAGTCCAGCATCATCGCTATTGCATCCTCACACTTTCGCTCGACTCCCGCCTTCCTAGCGGGAGTAGTATTCCGTCACCAACCGCGTGTCCACCGGCGTGTCCACGTCGCTCGCCTCCGGCAGCCGCGCCACTGTGGCGGCCATGGCGCCGCGGTCGAGCTCCACCCAGCCGGGGAGCGGGCGCTGCCCCACCTGACGGGACGCCTCGGTGAAGACTCCCTTCTCCTTGGACGCCTCCTTCCAACCGATCACGTCGCCCTGCTTCACGCGGAAGGAGGGGATGGAGACCTTGCGCCCGTTCACGGTGTAGTGCCCGTGGAGCACCCACTGCCGCGCCTGTTGGCGCGCGGAGGCGAAGCCCACGCGGTAGACCACGTTGTCCAATCGCCGCTCCAGCAGTTGGAGCAGGTTCGTCCCCGTCACGCCGGGCATGCGCCGCGCCGTCCGGAAGTAGTTCGAGAACTGGCGCTCCAGCATGCCGTAGGACTGGCGCGCCTTCTGCTTCTCCCGCAGCTGCACGCCCCACTCCGACGCGCGGCGGCGTCGCGGCGACGCCTCCCCCGGCGTACGGCGGCGGCGCTCCACGGCGCACTTGGGCGTGTAGCAGCGTTCCCCTTTCAGGAACAGCTTCTCCCCTGCGCGGCGGCAGAGCCTGCAGGCGGGTCCTGTGTATCGAGCCATGCTCTCCTGCTTCCTTGCTAGACGCGCCGGCGCTTGGGGGGCCGGCACCCGTTGTGCGGGATCGGCGTCACGTCGCGGATGCTGGTGACGGTGAGCCCGCTGGCTTGGAGGGCGCGCACGGCGGCCTCCCGCCCCGCGCCGGGGCCTTTGACGAACACTTCCACCTGACGCAGGCCGTGCTCCGCCGCCTTCCGCGCCGCCGCCTCCGCCACGCGCTGCGCCGCGAACGCCGTGCTCTTGCGCGATCCCTTGAACCCCATCTGACCCCCGCTCGACCACGCCACCACGTTGCCGTCCGGGTCGGTCAGGGAGACGATGGTGTTGTTGAAGGTAGCGGTGATGAAGCCCTTCCCCAAGGGGACGAACTTCCGCTCCCTGCGACGGGTGCGCGTGCGCGATCGTGCCATAAGGTCTCTGCCTCGCTCCTACTTCTTCGACATCGTGCGCCGCTTGCCCGCCACCGTCCGCCGGCCGGTGCGCTTCGTGCGCGCGTTCGTCTTCGTCCGCTGGCCGCGCACGGGGAGCTGTCGGCGGTGCCGCAGTCCGCGGTAAGAGCCAGTGTCGATCAGGCGGCGGATGTTGTCGTTCACCTCCCGCCGTAGGTCGCCCTCCACCACGTACTCGCGGTCGACGATCTCGCGCACGCGGGCGAGCTGCTCCTCGCTGAGCTCGGCCACCTTCGGGTTGCCGACGGCGCCCGCGCGTTCGGCGATGACGCGCGCCCGTGTCGGCCCGACGCCATAGATCGTGCGCAGGGCAATCTCCACACGCTTGTTGTCAGGGATGTCGACGTTCGCCACTCTCGCCATAGTCCACCTACCCTTGGCGCTGCGCGTGCCGCGGATTGGAGCAGACGATGCGCACGGTGCGCCCCCGCCTAATCACTCGGCACTTGTCGCAGCGCGCCTTGACCGATGCTTGCACTTTCATTGCCTGTTCCTGTCCGGCCTACCGGAATCGGTAGGTGATTCGGCCTTTGCTGAGATCGTAGGGCGACAGTTCCACGAGGACGCGATCGCCGGGGAGCACACGGATGAAGTGCATCCGCATCTTGCCCGATACGTGGGCAAGCACCCCGTGGCCGTTGCCCAACTCCACTTTGAACGCCGCGTTCGGCAGCGCCTCGGTCACCGTCGCCTCGACCTCGATCTTCTCCTTGCTCGTCATACCTCAGCCTAGCCCTGCTCGCCCGCCACCCTGGTCGTTACGATAGGCTCCCCGTCCGTTATGAGCACCGTGTGCTCGAAGTGAACGGACGGGCTGCCGTCCGCCGTAACCACCGTCCACCCGTCCTCCAGCACGTCCGTATCGTCGCCGCCCAGATTCACCATCGGCTCGATGGCCAACGCCATGCCTTCGCGGATCGCCGGGCCGCGCCCGGGGCGGCCGAAGTTAGGGACGGACGGCGCCTCGTGCAGCTGTCGGCCGATGCCGTGGCCGACGTAGCCTCGCACGATGCCGTAGGCGCCGCAGCTGAGCACGTGCCGCTCGACGGCGCTTGATACGTCACCGATGCGGTTTCCCGCTCGCGCCTCCTTGATGCCCGCGTACAGGCTCCCCTCTCCCGTCTCCAACAGGCGCTTCACCTCGTCCGTCGCGGCGCCGACGGCGACGCTGATGGCCGCGTCTCCGTACAGCCCACCGACGACGGCGCCTAGGTCGAGGCTGACGACGTCGCCCTCCTCGATGACGCGCCCGCCGGGGATGCCGTGGACGATCTCGTCGTTGATGGAGACGCAGAGCGTAGCGGGGAAGCCGTGGTAGCCCTTGAAGGCGGGCGTCGCGCCCATCCCGCGTATCTCCCGCTCCGCGACGGCGTCCAACTCGTGCGTAGTCATGCCGGCGCGCAACGCCTTGCGCAGCACGAGGTGCGTCTTGCCGACGATCTGACCGGCCTCCCACATCAGGTCGAGTTCGGCGCTCGTCTTGACGGTCGCCTCGTTCCCGCGCGGGGAGAGCGACTGCAGCAAGGTCGGCGGTTGGGTTGCGGATTCGCGCGTGCTCATAGCCTAACCAATCGATTCTACTACGAACGCGCCGCGATTGTTAGGGGTCTGCCTGACGCCGCGCGCGAATGCGAAGATGCCGGAGCGCATATGCGCTAGTCCTCCGTCGCCGCGCGCACCAGGTCTTCCGTAACAGCCTCGATGGACTGGTCGCCGTTCACGCGCCGCAATTTGCCCTGCGCCTCGTAGTAGGCGGCCAGCGGCGCCGTTTGGCGCTCGTAGGTGCGCAGCCGCTCCTCAATCACCTCCGGCGTGTCGTCCGCCCTGCCCTCCTCCAGCGCGCGGCCCGCGAGGCGCGCCTTCACGACCTCGTGCGCGCAATCGAGGAGCACGACCCTATCCACCGGCGCGCCTGCGTCGGCAAAGGCGCGGTCGAGCGCCTCCGCCTGCGTCCGGTTGCGCGGAAAGCCGTCGAGCACCACGCCGCCTTGAGCGTCCGGCGCGGCGCAACGGTCGAGCACCATCGACACCGTCACCTCGTCCGGAACCAATGCGCCGCGCTCCATGTACTCCTTCGCTTGGAGGCCCAACGGCGTGCCGCGCCCGAGGTTGTCGCGGAAGAGGTCGCCGGAGGCCACGTGCGCCGCGCCCACGCGCTCGGCCAGGCGCTTGGCCTGCGTGCCCTTGCCCGCGCCGGGAGGTCCGAGAAGCACTAGCCGCATCACCCGCCTACCTCAAGAATCCTTCGTAGTTGCGCATCAGCAATTGGGCCTCCAACTGGCGCATCGTGTCCAAGGCGACGGAGACCAGAATCAACAAGCTGGTGCTGCTCAACGTGAGCGCCTCCACCCCCGTCAGCCGCGTCAGGAAGAAGGGCGTGATGGCCACGCCGCCGAGGAAGAGGGCGCCGCCCCACGTGATGCGCAGCATCACGCGATTCAAGTAGGTCTGCGTCGGCGGCCCAGGCCGGATGCCCGGGATGAATCCCCCTTGGCGTTGCAGGTTCTCCGCTAGGTTCTGCTGCTGGAACGTGACGATGGTGTAGAAGAAGGTGAAAATCACCACCAGCGCGAACACCGCCATCCAGTACCAGAGCGAGGTGGGCGAGAGGGTCGTGGCGATGAAGATGCCCGCCCGCGACAGGAAGCTGTCGCTCGATGGGTTCGCCAGGTACTGCGCGACGGTGCCCGGCAGAATCATCAGGCTGAACGCGAAGATGAGCGGGATCATCCCCGCCGAGTTCACGCGCAGCGGCACGAACGTGGAGCCCGATTGGCGATACATCCGCCCCTGGCGGAACACGCTGCGCCCGTACTGCACCGGAATGCGCCGCTGCGCCTCGTTGAACAGCACGATGATGTAGATCAGCACGAGCGAAAAGGCGGCGAACACGAACAACCCCCCGGCGTTGTCCCGCGCTAAGAAGCCCTGCCCGATCAGCGCCGGCAGCGTCGCCACGATTCCTGCAAAGATGATGAGCGACACTCCATTGCCTATCCCTCGCTCCGTCACCAGCTCCCCGAGCCACACCAGGAACATCGTCCCGCCGACGAAGGAGACGATGATGGTGATGGTGTCGTAAGCCGCCTCGCCCGTCAGCCCGATGCCGTGCGTGAAGACGCCCGACCGCGAGAACAGAAGCAGCTGGCCATAGCCCGACAGAAAGGCCACCGGCACCGTGAGCCAGTGCGTGATTCGGTTGATGCGCTGGCGGCCCGCCTCGCCCTCCCGCGCCATCTCCTGGAGGCCTGGGATGAGCGGCGTCATGATCTGCATGACGATGCTGGCCGTGATGTAGGGGTAGACGCCCATGGCGACGATGCTCAAGTTACGCAAGCCGCCGCCGCTGAACAGGTCGAAGAAGGCGACGAGGTCGTTGCTCTCGAACAACGCCCCCAACTGCGAGCGGTCCACGCCCGGCACGGGGATGTGGGCCAGCATCCGGAAGATGACCAGCGCGCCCAGGGTGAACAGGATCCGCCCGCGCAGGTCGGGCGTGCGGAACGCGTCGATCATCGACTGAAGCAGCGCCGTGCGACCCGGCGCCTGCCTCGCTGCCGTCTGCCCTCCCCGCACCTGCTAGACCGCCTTCACTTCGCCGCCCGCCGCCTCGATCTTCCGCTTCGCCGACTCGGAGAACTTGTGCGCTTGCACCTGGAGGGCGCGGTCGAGCTCGCCGTCGGCCAACACCTTGACCGGCTTGTTGGCGCTGCGCACGAGGCGGAGGCGCGCCAACAACTGCGGCGTAACCTCCGTCACCTCGCCCGGCAAGCGGCTCAGCGCCGCCAGGTTCACCAGCTGGTGCTCGACGCGGAAGCGATTCTTGAAGCCGCGCAGCATCGGCAGCCCCTTCATCTGCGGGTTCTGCCCGCCCTCGAAGCCGGGGCGCACGCCCCCGCCCGAGCGCGCATTCTGTCCCTTCAGGCCGCGCCCCGAGTAGGTTCCCTTGCCCGAGCCCTGACCGCGTCCGACGCGCTTGGCCCGCTTGCGCTTGTGCGTGGGGCGAATCTCGTGCGCCTGCACTACTGGCCTCCCTCCGTCTGCTCAACCTTCACCAGGTGGCGCACCTTGTGCAGCATCCCTCGGATGGTCGGCGTGTCCTCTCGTTCCACCGTCTGATGCAGACGGCGCAGCCCAAGCGCCCGGATCGTCCGCCGCTGGTCGCGCTCGTAGCCGATCAGGCTCCGGAACCAATGTATCCGCAGCCTAGCCATCGCCGCCCTCCGTAAGCGTGTCCGCTTCTGCCGGCTCCGCCGGCGCGGGAGTTGGCTCGTCCACCGCCGGGGCAGGTTGTTCAGCCTCCGCTGCCGGCTGTTGGGCCTGGGCGACTGCGGCAGCGGGAGCGGGAGCGGGAGCGGGAGCGCCGGAGCCTCCCCTGCGCTGCTGGCCGCGCGGCGGCCCGTCGCCTCGGCGGAGGGAGGCGGGTTCACGGCGCGCGGATGCGCGTTCGCCCAGAACCGCGTCGGGCAGCGGCGAGTGCTCACCTTGGAGCTGCTGGAGGCCCTGGAGGGCAGCCTTGACGATGTTGATGGGGTTGCGGCTGCCGTGCGTTTTGGCGACCACGTCGCGCACTCCCGCCGCCTCCATCACCGCCCGCACGGCGCCCCCGGCGATCACCCCTGCCCCCGCCGCCGCAGGGCGGATGATGACACGCGACGCGCCGAAGCTGGTGCTGACGGAGTGATGCACCGTGCTCCCGTTCAACGGGATGGACACCATGCTCTTGCGGGCGACGTTCGCCCCGTTGCGCACCGCGTCGGGCACCGCCTGGCCCTTGCCCAGGCCCGCGCCGACGCGCCCTTGGCCGTCTCCGACCACCACCATAGCGTTGAAGCGCAGGTTGCGCCCGCCCTTCACCACTTTAGCCACGCGGCGGATGTGCACCACGTGCTCGCTGAGTTCGTCGCCCGAGGCGCGCTCGGTCATCGTGGTCAAAACGTCAGCCCTCCCTCTCTCGCTCCCTCGGCCAACTGCTGCACTCGGCCGTGGAACTGGTAGCCCCCGCGGTCGAACACGACCGATCTCACGCCCTTCTCGCGAGCGCGGTCGGCCACGAGCTTGCCCACCTCGCGCGCCGCCTCCGCCTTCGCGGCCTTGCTCACCTCGCGAGTGCTAGCGGCGGCGAGCGTGTGCCCGGCGCCGTCGTCAATCACCTGCGCGTAGGTGTGCCGCGCGCTGCGGAACACGTTGAGGCGCGGGCGCTCGCTCGTCCCTTGCAACCGTTGCCGCAACCGGCGGTGACGAGCGCGCCGCGCCGCCCACGGCGTCTTGATTCGCGCCATAGCTAGCGAGCCCTCCCTGCCGCCGACTTGCCGGGCTTGAGCCGCAGCTGCTCCCCGCGGTAGCGCACGCCCTTGCCCTTGTAGGCGTCGGGCGGACGCAGCCGGCGTATCTGCGCCGCCTGCTCGCCGACACGCTGTTTGTCCACGCCGCGGACATGCAGCACGTTGTTGCCCTCCACTTGGAAGGTCACCCCTTCCATCGGCGAAACCACCACCGGGTGGCTGAACCCCAACTGCAGGTTCACGTTGTCGCCTTGCTGCTGCACGCGGTAGCCAACGACCTCCAGTGTGCGGCTGAACCCCTCGTTCACGCCCGTGACCATGTTGGCGATGAGCGCGCGCGTCAGACCGTGCAGCGCGCGATGCCGCCGGTGGTCCGACGGACGCTCCACAAGCACGCGCCCGTCCTCCATCCGCACCGCGATGTCGGGATGCACCGCCTGGCGCAACTCGCCGCCCGGCCCCTTCACCACCACCTCTCCCTCGCCCAACTCGACGCTGACGCCGCCGGGCACGGGGATGGGTTGTTTGCCAATCCTGGACATAGCCTTACCACACGTAGGCCCAGAGCTCGCCGCCGAGCCCTTGGCGCCACGCCTCCCTGCCCGTCATGACTCCCTTGGATGTCGACACGATGGAGATGCCCACGCCATTGAAGGCGCGCGGCGTCTCCTTGCGCTGCACGCTCACCCGCAGGCCGGGCTTGCTCACTCGGCGCAGCCCCCTGATCGCCGGCTTGACCCCATCGTACTTCAACGACACCTTCAACTTGTCCTGCGGCTTCTGCGCCGTCACTTCGTAGTCCTCGATGTACCCCTCGCGCTTCAGTATCCCCGCGATGGCCGCCTTCGACCGCGACGATGGCATCTCCACCGCCGGGTGGCTCACCATCTGCGCGTTCCTGATGCGCGTGAGCATGTCCGCTATCGGGTCGGTCACTGGCATAGCGCGCTCCCTACCAACTGGCCTTCCGGACGCCGGGCAGCTGTCCCTGCAACGCCAACTGACGGAAGCAGATGCGGCACAGCCCGAAGTGGCGGATGTAGGCGCGCGGACGCCCGCAGCGTTGGCAGCGGTTCATCGCCCGCACCTTGTACTTCGGCTCCTTGCGCCACTTGGCGACCTTGCTCTTCTTGGCCAATGCTCCTCCTCTACCTGCCCTGCCCCTCACGGGCGAACGGCATCCCCAGCAGCTCCAGCAGACGGAACCCCTCGCGGTCGGACTCCGCCGTCGTCGTGATCGTCACCTGCATGCCGCGCGTCCGGTCGATAGAGCCGTACTCCAGCTCCGGGAAGATCGCCTGCTCGCGCAGCCCCATAGAGTAATTCCCCTTGCCATCGAAGGCCGCGCGCGGCGTGCCCCGGAAGTCGCGGATGCGCGGCAGCGCCAGGTTCATCAGTCGGTCGAGGAATTCATACATCCGCCGACCGCGCAGCGTCACCATGCATCCGATGGACATCCCCTCCCGGATCTTGAAGCCCGCCACCGATCGGCGCGCCTTGGTGATGACGGGCCGCTGCCCGGTGATGGCGCCCAGTTGCGCAGGGGCGGTCTCCAACGCCCGCGCGTTGGTCAGCGCCTCGCCGAGGCCCATGTTCACCACCACCTTCACCGGTTTGGGCGCCTGCATCGCGCTCGAGTAGCCGAACTCGCGCACCAGCGTCCCCCGAATCTCGTCAAGGTAGCGCTGCGCCAGGCGCGGCTTCGCCGGCCGTTCCGCGGCTCCGTTCGCGCCGGCCGTCGCCTCCGCTCCCGCTTGGCGGCGGCTTCGGGCGCGCGGCGTGGCCGCCCCGCCGCTGCGCGAAGCGCTCCGCTCGCCCGAGGCGGCGGCGCCGGAGCGCGCCGAACGCTTCGGCTTGGGCGCGTCGACGGGCTGCTTCTCGTCCCCGCCTTTGGATTGCGGCTCTTCCGCCATCAGCTCAACATCTCCCCGCAGCGCTTGCACACGCGGCTCTTCGTCCCATCCTGAAGCGCCTTGATTCCCACGCGCACCGGACGGTCGCACGAGGGGCAAACGGGCATCAACTTCGACAACGCGATGGGCGTCTCCATGCTGATGATGCCCGCCTGGCGCGCCGTCTGCTGTCCGGCGCGGACATGCTTCTTGACGATGTTCACGCCCTCGACCAAGGCCACGCCCTCGCGGCGGTCGACCTGCTGCACCGTGCCCCGCTTGCCCTTGTCGCGCCCGCGAACCACCTGCACCGTGTCTTCTCGCTTCACCCGCGCCGCCATGCCTACAGCACCTCCGGCGCCAGCGACACGATGCGCATGTAGTTGCGCTCGCGCAGCTCCCGCGCCACCGGCCCGAATATCCGCGTCCCGCGCGGCGCTTGCGATTCGGTCAGGATTACCGCCGCGTTGTCGTCGAAGCGGATGGTCGAACCGTCGGCGCGCTTGGTGAGGGCGGTGGTGCGGACGATGACCGCCCGCACGACCTCCCCCTTCTTCACCGCGCTGTTGGGCTGCGCAACCTTCACTGACGCGACGACGATGTCGCCAACCCGCGCGTAGCGGCGGCGCGTGCCGCCGGGGATGTTGAAGCACATGATCTCGCGCGCCCCGGAGTTGTCGGCCACTTTGAGGCGGCTGAAGGTCTGAATCATCCCTTCCGCTCCTCCGTCTCGTCGACCGCTTCCTCGCCGTCCGCGCCCTGTTCCGCCTCCGCAGCCGGGAGCTCAGGCTCCTCGACCTCCGCAACCGCCTCTTCCACCACCTCAGCGACGACAGCCTCCGCAGCCGGGGCTTCGTCAGCGGCCTCGTGTTCCTCGGTTGCGGCCTCTCCTTCCTCTACTGAGGCATCGGGGGCCCCCTCGCCGTCCTCCACAGCCTCAACGGCGGGCGCTTCCGCCTCCGCTACGGCCTCGCTAGCGGCCTCAGCGACAGGCGTCTCCGCCTCTGCCACGGGTTCGTCCGCAACTTCAACGGAGACGGGCTCGCTAGCGTCCTCAGCGGCTGACGCTTCCGGTTCCGGCGCCGTTTGCTCTTCGGTCGCGGCAACGGGCTCAGCGGTCTCCTCGGCGGCGGGCTCGGCTATGGGCGGAGCTTCTTCGGGAGCCACGTCCTCGGCGGCGGCCTCAACCTCCGCGGCCGGGGTTTCGCCGACGGCATCCTCAGCGAGCGCCTCGGCAACCGCCGCCGCCGGCTCGACGACCGGGGCCTCTTCGACCGGCGGCATCTCCTCCGCGGCGATGGCGGCGTCGGGCACGTCGGCGCGGAAGACGAGCTCCGCCACGCGCCAGCGCTTCGTCTTGCTCAAGGGGCGCGTCTCCACGATGCGCACCACGTCGCCCACCTGGTACTCGTTCGTCTCGTCGTGCGCGGCGAACTTGGAGATGCGCTTGAGCACCTTCCCGTACAGGCGGTGACGCACCCGCCGCTCCACGGCGACGACCACCGTCTTGTCCATCTTGTCGCTCACCACACGGCCCGTCTGAGCCTTGCGGCGTTCGCTGATCACCGCTGCCATCCCTACTCCGTGCCCTGCGGGCCCGCGATCTCGCGCTCGCGGCGCACCGTCTTGATCTGCGCCAAGCGGCGCTTGGTCTGACGCATCCCGTTCGTGTTCGTCAACTGCCGAGTCGCCGCTTGGAAGCGGAGGTTCAGCAGTTCCTTCTCCGTGTTCGTCTCCTCTTCGAGCAGCTGCTCGTCGGTGAGCGAGCGCACGCTTTCGGCCTGTGAGCGCGGCATCGCTAGGCTCCCGCCTCGTCGGCGCGGCCCAGCACGCGTGTGGGCACCGGCAGCTTCTGCCCCGCCTTGCGCAGCGCTTCTTGCGCCGTCGCGGGAGCGACCCCGCCCACCTCGAACATCACCCTCCCCGGCTTCACCACCGCCACCCACGCGTCCACCGGCCCCTTGCCGCCTCCCTGGCGCGTCTCCGCCGGCTTCTTGGTGATGGGCTTGGACGGGAAGATGCGGATCCACACCTTCCCCCCGCGCCGCAGGTGGCGCACGATCGCCCGCCTCGCCGCCTCGATCTGCCGCGAGGTGATCCACGCCGGCGACAGCGACTTCAGCCCGAAGTCGCCGAAGGACACGGAGCTGCCCTTGTAGGCGAGCCCTCGCATGCGGCCTCGGTGCACCTTTCGGAACCTGGTGCGCTTAGGCTGTAGCATCGCCCTCTCCCGTTGCTTCCGCGGGCGCGTCGGCGCTTGCTTGCGCCTCCTCCTCCGTCGTGGAGGCGGCGCTCATTGTCACTTCGACCGGCCCCAGCTCCGGCTCCTCCGCGGCCGTCTGCCGCTGCTGGGGCACCAGGTCGCCGCGGTAGATCCACACCTTCACGCCGATGCGCCCCATCGTGGTGGCGGCCTCGGCCAGTCCGTAGTCGATGTCGGAGCGCAGCGTGTGGAGCGGCACGCGCCCCTCCATCGCCTTCTCCCGCCGCGCGATCTCGGCGCCGCCGAGCCTCCCGGCGATGATGACCTTCACGCCGCGCGCTCCCGCTTGCATCGTGCGCTGCACCGTCTGGCGCACGGCGCGGCGATAGGCCACGCGGCGCTCCAGCTGGTCCGCGATGTTGCGCGCCACCAGATAGGAGTCCAGCTCCGGCTGACGTATCTCGACGACGTTGAGGCGGACGCGCTTGCCGCCCGCCGCCTGTTCGAGCGCCTTGCGCAGCACTTCCACGCGCTGCCCGCCGCGCCCGATGACGATGCCCGGCCGCGCCGTGTGGACGCTCACCGAGAGGTCGGCGGCGCTGCGCTCGATCTCCACCCGCGCGATGCCCGCATCCGTGTACTGCTCGTCGATGGCGCGCCGCAGGGACAGGTCTTCCTCGACCTGCGCCGCGTACTCCTTGCGCCGACCCGCGAACCACCTCGCCTGCCAATCCCGCACCGGGTTGTCGTGACCCGGCACCGTCACGCCGAGGCGGAAGCCCACCGGATGCGTCTTGTGTCCCACGCTTACGCCTCCGCCTCGTCCACGACGATAGTGATGTGGCACGACTGCCGTCGCACGCGGCTGACGCGCCCGCGCGCCTGCGCGCGCCAGCGCTTGGTCACCGGCCCTTGGTCCGCCGTAGCCGCCACCACGCGCAGCCGCGCCAGGTTCATGCCTTCGTTGTTCTCCGCGTTGGCCGCCGCCGACCGCAGAACCTTGCCCACACGCTCGGCGGCCGGGCCCGGATGGAAGCGCAGGCTGTCGATGGCCGCCTGCACCGGCTTGCCGCGCACCGCGTCGATGAGCGGGCGCACCCGCTTGGTCGACATGCCCACGTTCTTCAACACTGACCTCACTGCCATGGCTAGCGCACCGACGACGAGCGTTCCGACTTGGAGGTGTGGCCGCGGAAAGTGCGCGTCGGTGCGAACTCCCCCAGCTTGTGCCCCACCATGTTCTCCGTCACGAACACCGGGATGTGCCTGCGCCCGTCGTGCACCGCGATGGTCAGCCCCACCATGTCGGGCATAATCATCGACGCCCGCGACCAGGTGCGGATCACCACCTTCGTTCCCGCCTGCTGAGCGCGCTCCACGCGCTTGGCCAGCTTCGGGTGCACGTACGGCCCCTTCTTGATGGAACGCGACACTACTTGCGCCTCCTGTCCCGCACGATGAACACGTCCGTGTGCCGACGGCGCCGCGTCTTCGGCCCCAGCGCCGGGCGGCCCCACGGCGTCTTCGGGCGCTTCATCCCAATGGGAGAGCGGCCCTCGCCGCCGCCGTGCGGGTGGTCGCGCGGCGTCATGGCCGACCCGCGCACCGTCGGGCGCCGCCCGAGGTGGCGCGAGCGCCCCGCCTTGCCCAGGTCCTGGTTCTTGTGCTCCGCGTTGCCCACCGTGCCGATGGTCGCCATGCAGTCGGCGGGGACGCGCCGCACCTCGCCCGAGGGCATCCGCAGCATCGCGTACTGCTCCTCGCGGGCCAGCAACTGCGCGCCCGTTCCCGCTCCCCGGCACATCTGACCGCCGCGTCCCGGGCGCATTTCGATGTTGTGCACCACCGTTCCCGTCGGGATGGAGCGCAGCGGCAGCGCGTTCCCCTGGCGAATCTCCGCCCCGGGGCCGGACACCCAGCGGTCGCCCACTTTGGCGCCGGCGGGCGCCAGGTGGTAGCGCCGCTCGCCGTCCGCGTAGACCACCAGCGCGATCCGCGAGGAGCGGTTCGGGTCGTACTCGATCGACTCGACCCGGCACGGCACCCCGTGCTTGTCGCGCTTGAAGTCGATGGCGCGGTAGAGGCGCTTCGCGCCGCCCCCGCGGTGGCGGACGGTGATCTTGCCCCGCACGTTGCGTCCGCCGTAGCGCCGCTGACCCTTCGTCAACGGCTTGTGGGGAGAGCGGCGCGTCACCTCCGCGAAATCGGGGCGAAGCGCTCCCCGGTTGCCGGGGCTGGTGGGCTTTAGTCGCTTCAAGGGCATCGCTACGTCCCCTCGAAGATCGGGATAGCGTCGCCGGGCTTCAACGTCACGATCGCCTTCTTGATGTCCGGGGTGCGCGCGGGGCGGTTGCTTCTCCCGAAGCGCCGCGTCTCTCCGCGCGTCTTGAGCATGTTCACCGCCGTCACCTTCACGTCGAACGCGCGCTCGATGGCCTCGCGCACCTGCGCCTTGTTGGCGCCGGGCGACACCTCGAACACGTACTTGTTCCTCTCCTGGAGCAGCGTGGACTTCTCCGTAACCACCGGGCGGCGCACGACCTGGAAGACGTTCACGACTGCGCCCCCCGTCCGCGCCGTACTTCCAAGGCGCCCCACAACTCCACCGTTCGCTCCGCCGCCGCTTCGGTCATCACCACCGCGTCGTAGCGCGCCAGGTCGAGCACGTTCAGCAGGTCGGCGGCGAGCGTCTTGACGCGCGGCAGGTTGCGCACCGCCCGCGACACCTCTTCCTGCTGCTCGCGCAGCACCACCAACGCCGAGCCCCTCACCTCCAGCGCATCCAACACGCGGCGCATCTCTCGCGTCTTGGCCTCCGCCAATTCGATCTTGTCCACCAGCAGCACGCGGCCCGCCGCCGCTTTGCCGGAGAGCGCGCAGCGGATCGCCTGGCGGCGCATCCGCACGGGCAACCGCTTGCGGTACGAGCGCGGGTGTGGGCCGAAGACCACGCCGCCGCCGCGCCACAGGGGCGAGCGCGTGCTGCCGTGGCGCGCGCGGCCCGTGTGCTTCTGACGCCACGGCTTGCGCCCGCCGCCGGCCACCTGCCCGCGCGTGAGCGTGTTGCTTGTGCCTTGCCGCTGATTCGCTTGGTAGTAGACAAGCGCCTGGTGCAACAGGTCGGGGTTGGGCGCGGCGTCGTACACCGCGTCGTTGAGGTCGACCTCGCGCAGCACGTTGCCGCTGCTGTCTCGCACCGGCGCCTTCACGACTGACGCTCCCCCGCGGACGCGGCGGCGCGGGGCGGCAGCTTCGCCTCGTCCAACTCCGCGTGCTTCACCTCCAGCAGGCCCTTGGGCGCGCCGGGGACAGAGCCGCGGACGAGCAACAGGTTGCGTCCCGCGTCCACCTTCTCCACGCGCAGGTTGCGCGTCGTCACCCGACTGGCTCCCATGTGGCCGGGCATCTCCTTGCCCTTGAACACACGCCCCGGATAGGTGCCCGCGCCGATGGAGCCAACCGACCGCAGGCGATCGCCCTGCCCGTGCGTGCGCGGGCCGCCGGCGAATCCGTAGCGGCGCACCACGCCTTGGAATCCGCGCCCTTTGGTGAGGCCGCTGACGTGGATGTACTCGCCAGGGCGGAATTCGGTCACGTCCAAGCGCTGGCCCACCTCGTGCTGCGCCAAGTCGGTGGTCTTGAACTCGCGCAGGTGGCGCAGGTTGCCGTTGGCGCCCAGGTGCCCACGCTTCGGCTGGTTGAGTTGGCGCGCGTGGCCGAATCCCACTTGCACCGACTCGTAGCCGTCCGTCAACGCGTTCTTCACCTGCGTCACGACGCACGGGCCAACCTCGAGCACAGTGACCGGCACCACACGCCCTTCGTCGCCGAAGTAGTGCGTCATGCCGACCTTCCTGCCCAAGAGTCCCGTAATCATTCCCTGCGTCCTACGTCTTGATGGCGATGTCCACGCCTGCCGGCATCTGCAGGCGCGTCAGCGCGTCGATGGTTTTCGAATTCGGCTCCAGAATGTCCACCAGCCGCTTGTGGATGCGCAACTCGAAGTGTTCCCGCGAGTCCTTGTCCACGTGGGGAGAGCGGATGACGCACCAGCGCCGGATGCGCGTGGGCATCGGCACCGGGCCGGACACCGCCGCGCCCGTGCGCTCCGCCGCCTCCACGATCTGGCCGCTGGACTGGTCCAACAGGCGGTGGTCGAACGCTTTGAGCGTGATGCGCAGCCGCTCGCGCTGCGGCGTGGCGCTGCGTATCCGGCCCGTGTTCTGCTGCTGTTCGACCATAGTTTCCCCCTACGCGCTCCGCGCAATGGCCGCCGCGCCCGCCGCCGACGCTCGATCGTAGCGGCCGAACTCCATCGAGTAGGTCGCCCGCCCTTGTGTCGCCGACCGCAGATCCGTCGCGTAGCCGAACATCTCCTCCAGCGGCGCCTCCGCCTCCAACACCTGGGTGTCGCCCTCGCCCTCCATCGACTTGATGCGCCCCCGGCGGCTGCTCAGGTCGGCGAGCACGCTGCCCAGGTACTGGCCCGGCGTGATGACTTGCAGATCCATCACCGGCTCCAGCAACACCGACCCGGCCCTGCCCAGCGCGTCCTTCACCGCCATAGACCCGGCGATCTTGAACGCCATCTCGGACGAGTCCACCGCGTGGAACGTGCCGTCCGTCAACGTAACCTTCACGTCGAGCACCGGATATCCTGCGACGACGCCGGTGCGCAGCGCCTCCTCGGCGCCCGCGCGCACGGCGGGAACGTACTCGCGGGGGATGGCGCCCCCCACGACTTTGTCCTGGAACACGTAGCCCGTTCCCGCCTCGCCCGGCTCCAACGTCAGGATGCAGTGGCCGTACTGACCGCGCCCGCCCGTCTGCCGCACGAACCGCCCTTCGCCCCGCGCGGGCTTGGTCACCGCCTCACGGTAGGCCACCTGAGGTCGGCCTACGGCGGCGGCGACGCCGAACTCGCGCTTCATCCGGTCGACCAGCACCTCCAGGTGCAGCTCGCCCATGCCGGACATGATGGTCTGCCCCGTCTCCTCGTCGTAGCGAACGCGGAAGGTCGGGTCTTCCTCTGCGAGTTTGAGCAGCGCGTCGGTCAGCTTGTCCTGCTCCGCGCGGCTCTGCGGCTCGATAGCCACGGAGATAACCGGCTCGGCGAAGCGGATGGCCTCCAGCATCACCGGAGCGCCCTCGTCGCAGATGGTCTCACCCGTGAAGGTGTTCTTCAGCCCCACCGCCGCGCCGATCTCCCCCGCGCCGATCTCCTGCACTTCCTCGCGGCGATTCGCGTGCATCAGCACCACGCGTCCCATGCGCTCGCGCTGGCGCTTCACGGAGTTGTACACCGTCGCGCCCGCCTTGATGCGCCCCGAGTAGACACGGAAGTACACCAGCCGCCCCACGTAGGGGTCGGTCACCACCTTGAACGCCAACGCCGCGAACGGCGCGTTCTGGTCGGCCGGGCGTTCCACCTGCGCGTCATGCGGGTCGCGCGCCCTTACCGCCGGAACGTCTTGCGGCGACGGCAAGTAGTCCGTAACGCCGTCCAGCAGCAGTTGAACGCCCAGGCTTTGGAGCGCCGAGCCGCAGAAGACGGGCGTGGCCATGTTCGCCGCGGTGGCGCGGCGCAGCCCCGCCTTCAACTCCGGCGGCGACGGCGTCTCCCCGCTCAGGTACTGCTCCATCAGCGCCTCGTCGTTCTCCGAGATGCGCTCGATCATCTCGTCGCGCACCTTGACCACCGCGTCGGCGATGTCCTCGGGGATCGGCGCCTCGCGCATGCTGCCCGGCTCGCCCACGCGGTCGAAGAACCACGCGCGCTCCTCCACCAGGTCCACGACGCCTTGGAAGTCTTCCTCCGCGCCGATGGGGTACTGGACGGGGATGGGCGTGGCCTTGAGACGGTGGCGCACCATATCGACGGTGCGGTCGAAGTTCGCCCCCATCCGATCCATCTTGTTGACGAAGCAGATGCGGGGGACTGCGTAGCGGTTCGCCTGACGCCACACGGTCTCCGATTGGGGTTGAACGCCCGCGACGGCGTCGAAGACGACGACGCCTCCGTCAAGGACGCGGAGGCTTCGCTCGACCTCGGCCGTGAAGTCCACGTGACCGGGGGTATCGATGATGTTCACGGTATGGCCGCGCCATTGGGTCTTGGTGGCGGCGGCGGTGATGGTGATGCCCCGCTCCCGCTCCTGCGCCATCCAGTCCATCACGGCAGTGCCCTCGTGCACCTCGCCGATCTTGTAGGTGCGTCCCGAGAAGAACAGCACGCGCTCCGTCACCGTCGTCTTCCCGGCGTCGATGTGCGCGATGAACCCGATGTTCCTGACCTTGCTCAGGCCGTCCGCCGCCATGTCCTTCTTCTCCGCCGCCTTCGGCTCGGTCGCTACCATCGGTAATGCACGAACGCGCGGTTCGCCTCCGCCATCCGGTGCAGCTCCTCGCGACGGCGCACCGCCGCTCCTTGACCGCGCGACGCCTCCACGAGCTCCGTCGCCAGGCACTCGTGCATCGGTTTGCCGTTGCGCGAGCGCGCCGCGTTGATGAGCCAGCGCATCGCCAGCGCTTGGCGGCGGTTGCCCGCCACCTCGATAGGCACCTGGTAGGTGGCGCCGCCCACGCGGCGCGACTTCACCTCCACGCTCGGCATCACGTTCCGCATCGCCTGCGTGAACACCTCCAGCCCGTCGCGGTGCGCCTCCGCCTCGATGCGGTCGAACGCCTTGTAGACCACGCGCTGAGCCGTCGTCTTCTTCCCGTCGAGCATGACGCGGTTGATGAACTGCGCCACCTCCACGGAACTGTGCCGCGGGTCGGGCGCTATCTTCCTTCGCTCTGCGCGTCGCCGCCGCGCCATGTCGTGCCCCTATTGCTCCCCGGCCGTTCGCGGCCGCGTCCGTATCCTGTCCTTGCGCTATGTCGGCCTTTGGCGGGTCTGCGTAGGCGGGGCGGACGCGGCGCCGTAGTGGGCGCGCGCCTCGGCGTCGCGGACGGCTAGCGCGGGTTGCGCTTCGCCCCGTACTTGCTGCGCCCCCGCTTGCGCCCATTCACCCCGGTCGCGTCCAGCGCGCCTCGGATAATGTGGTACCGCACGCCCGGCAAATCCTTCACTCTGCCTCCGCGAATCAGCACCACCGAGTGCTCCTGCAGCGTGTGCCCCTCGCCTGGGATGTAGGCGGTGACCTCCATCCCGTTCGTCATCCGCACCCGGGCCACCTTGCGCAGTGCCGAGTTGGGCTTCTTCGGCGTCACCGTCCGCACCTGCACGCAAACCCCCAACTTCTGCGGGCTCCCGTCGTTCCGGTACACACGGTTGCGCAACGTGTTCCGCACGTAGCGCAGTGCCGGCGCTTTGGTCTTCTTGACCACGCGCTTGCGCCCCTGTCGCACCAGCTGGTTTACGGTCGGCATCGCTCCCTCGCCTTGCCATTGCAAGCATGGCGTAACCCGCCTGCTCACATGGCAACATTCCAATGCTACTCATTCCGTCCTCGCGTGTCAACGCATTTCGACGGCTCTGTGCGGCAGCGCGCCCGGCGGAGAGGCTGTCGCTTCCTCCGCTCCCGCCCCGCCTATAATCCCCGCCATGACCAACACCGGCGGCGACGCCCCCCGCCTCGACACCAAGACGGGCGACGATGGCGAGACGGGGTTGCTCTACGGCGGGCGCGTCTCCAAGGCCGACCCGCGCGCCGAGGCCTACGGCGCCATCGACGAGGCCGTCTCCGCCCTGGGCCTTGCACGCGCCCTGGCCGCCGAACCGCGCGTCTGCGAGACGATCGAGCTGCTCCAGCGCCACCTCTTCACCGCCGCCGCCGAACTGGCCACCGCTCCCGAACACCGCGACCGCCTGACCACCCACTTCGGCGCTGTGACGCCCGAGATGACGCAGCGATTGGAGGCGCTCATCGACGACCTCCAAGCGCAAACCGAGTTGCCCCGCGCCTTCGTCCTCCCCGGGGACACCCCGGCCTCCGGCGCGCTCGACCTCGCCCGCGCTATCGTGCGCCGCGCCGAGCGCCGCGCCGTCGCGTTGGGCGAGGCGGGGCTGCTGCACGGCCCGGAGATGCTGCGCTACCTCAACCGCGCCAGCGACCTCCTCTTCATCCTCGCGCGCCACCAAGACCGCCATCTGCCGTACAACCGCGTCTGAGGGCGTACAATCGCCCGCGTGGAACCCATCGCCATCATCGACTACGGCGCGGGCAACCTGCGCTCCGTGCAGAAGGCCTTCCAACACCTGGGCCACCCGGCCGAACTGGTCACCGACCCGGACGCGCTGGCCGCCGCCGCCGCCGTCGTCTTCCCCGGCCAGGGCGCCGCTCCGCAAGCGATGCGCAACCTCGCCGTCAGCGGGATGGACCGCGCCATCCTTCGCGCGGTGGAATCGGGCAAGCCCTTCTTCGGCGTCTGCCTGGGACTCCAGCTGCTGCTGCGCTACTCGGAGGAGGAGGACACGCCGTGCCTGGGCGTGGCGCCGGGCGCGACGCGCCGCCTCCCCGGCGGACTGAAATTGCCCCACATCGGCTGGAACAACGTGCGCCTGCGCCGCCCGCACCCGCTGTTCGAGGGCGTGAGCGACGGCGCCCACTTCTACTTCGTCCACTCCTACTACGGCGCGCCATCCGACCCCGCTTGGACGCTCGCCACCACCGAGTACGGCGTGGACTTCCCCAGCGTCCTGGCCAAGGACAACGTGGTCGCGACCCAGTTCCACCCTGAGAAGAGCGGCCCCGACGGCCTCAGGCTCTACGACAACTTCGTCAAGCGCTTCGTCTTGAACGGCGGCGGATAGCCCCTGTGGACGTCATCCCCGCCGTCGATATCCGCCGCGGGCGCGTCGTCAGGCTGCGCCAGGGCGACTACGACCGCGAGACGGCCTACGCGGACGATCCCCTAGCCGTCGCCGAGGGCTTCGCCCGCGACGGTGCGCGCCTCATCCACGTCGTCGATCTAGACGGCGCGGCGGAGGGAGCGCCGCGCGCGCTTGCCGCTCTCAAGGCCATCGCCCGCGCCGTCCTCATTGACGTGCAAGTGGGGGGCGGGCTGCGCTCCGACCGCGCCGTCGCGGACGCGCTGAACGCCGGGGCGGCGCGTGTCGTTCTCGGCACCGCCGCCGTGCGAGACCCAGGCTTAGTGGAGCGTGCGCTTGCGGCGCACTCCGCCGAGCGCGTGGCCGTGGGGTTGGACGCGCGAGGCGGCGCGCTCGCCCTCGCCGGGTGGCGCGAGCAGACCGACGCGAGCGCCGCCGAGACGATGGCGCACCTAGCCGCCCTGGGCGTCGGGCGCTTCATCTTCACCGACATCGCCCGCGATGGCGCCCTCTCCGCGCCCAACTTCGAGGCGGTCGAGGCGATGGCGCAGCAGGCGCGCGGCTTGTCAGTCGCCGGGGATTGGCGCGGTAGCGCACGCCTCATCGCTTCCGGCGGCGTCGCCTCCATCGACGACCTGCGCCGCCTGGCGTCCATCGGCGTAGAGGGCGCCATCGTGGGCAGCGCCATCTACGAGCAGCGAGTGAACCTCGCCGCCGCCGTCGCAGAGCTGGCGTCCGCGTAGAAGAAGGTTCGGCATGAGCAGGCGGCGGCGGATGCATCCGATGCTGGTTAGCAGTAGTGGGTAGGCTGACTTGCACGTAGCATCTCGCGGCTAGCATAGGGAGCGGGCGAGAAGAATGAATGCCCCAAACCGGCGAACGAGGATCGGCAGAGAGGGTTCGATATGAAGCCGATGCGTTTGAGCAACGGCGCGTTCGCCCTCATCGCCATGACCACCGCCGCCGTGTTGCTGCCGCTGGCCGCCTGCGGCTCTGACTCCAACGGAGGCGCATCGTCCGCCGTAGCCACGCCCACTCCCTTCAGCGGCGCCCCGGCAGCCCTAACCACCGTCTCCACTCTGTCGGAGACAGCTATGCAGAAGGAGAAGGAGCTAGTCGAGGCCGTGAACGCGGGAGCCGCTCTCTATCTCCGCGTGGAGAGCTACGTGCGCGACCGCGAGATGGCGGGGCTCGCCACTGTTGACTACCCTGACCGCATCGTGATCGAGACCACGATCTCAACAGACGCCGAAGGCAAGGTGGTGTACGAATCCAAGGAGTACACGGTGGACAGAGATCTGCTCACGAGCGGTGTCATGACAAGGGGCAGGGCCACCGTCACGGCGGCGGAGAGCGGCGAGGTGTTTACCTACACCATGCCGGAGGTCAACGCGGACATCGGCGACTGGATCAGCGCGCGATTCGCCGTCTTGGACAAACTGCAATCGGACGACTGGACGCAGCGGGAGACCGAGGGCGTGGGCGGCCAGGACATTTACGTCTTCGACGCCACGAGCACGACGCCGTTCGGCAAGACCTTCAAGAGCGTGCTCAAGGTCCCGAAGGGAGACCCTTTCCTCCTGGAGAGTCTGCGCTACGAGGTGCGGGACGGCCAGCAGATACTCGTGGGCCACGACCGGCACTTGGAGGTGGCCACGAGGTAGGTAGGCTGGCCGTCGCTCGGCGGCGGCGCCCTTCGAGCTCCCCAGGGCGAACGGGAGATGGGCCGCTGCCGCGTGCTACGATACGTTCGCTTGAGGATGCAGGCCACGGGAGGCGCGCTATGTACGGCAGGGACTGGAAGTCGTCGGCAGCCGAGCGGTTGCACCGCCTGGGATTGAGCGGCCACGCGAGGGAGCTCTACGGCCTGAACAAGGCTCAGGCTGAGCACAAGAAGCGCATGGCGGAGAAGGCCGCCAAGCCGCGCCCCAAGACGCTGCTGGGGCGCCTGCGCGCCTTGCTCTTGCCCTAGACGGCACCCGTATCTTCGAAAATCGCCGCTGCCGCGCTGCGCTCACGCCGCCCCCTGCGTCCGCTAGCCGCGCCCGACGCCGGGCGGCTACACTTGGCGCGCGATGGTCACCGAGTTCAGCGGCAGCGGCCAAACTAGAAACCTACGCGTCGGCGTCATCGCCTCCCGCTTCAACGAGTTCATCACCGCGCGGTTGCTGTCGGGCGCGCTGGAGGCGCTGCGCGCGTGCGGCGTTCCCGACGGGAACATCGCCGTCGCGTGGGTTCCCGGCGCGCTGGAGTTGCCGCAGGCGGCGAGCCGCATGGCTAAGGGCGGCGGCTGGGACGCGCTGGTGGCGTTAGGCTGCGTGATACGAGGCGAGACCCACCACTTCGACGTGGTGGCGGACGGCGCGGCGCGAGGGACCGACGCGGCGGCGCGGGAGACCGGCGTCCCCATCGCATTCGGCGTGCTGACCGTGGACAACGCGGAGCAGGCGGTCGCCCGCGCGGGCGGCGCGCTAGGCAACCGAGGCGCCGACGCCGCCAAGGCAGCCGTGGATATGGCCAACCTCTTCCGGCAATTCCCGCCGCTAACGCAGAGGCAAGTATGAGCATCAAGCAGCGCCTGGACGACGACCTGAAGGCCGCGATGAAGGCGGGCGAGACGATCACGCGCGACACCATCCGCCTCATCCGAGCCGCCATTCTCAACCGCGAGAAGGAGAAGGGCGGCGCCCCCGACGACCGCAAGGTCGTTGACGTGCTCTCGCGTATGAGCCGCCAGTACCGCGAGAGCATCGAGACCTACCGAGGCGCAGGCCGAAACGACCTGGCGGCCAAGGAGCAGGCGGAGCTGGACGTGCTCACGCGCTACCTGCCCCGGCAGCTCACCCGCGAGGAGGTGACGGAGCTGGCCGAGCGCGCCGCCGCCGAGGTGGGCGCCTCCGGCCCCGGCGACCGGGGCAAGGTGATGGGCAAGCTGATGCCCCAGGTGCGCGGCCAAGCCGACGGCACCATGGTCAACGAGATCGTCGGCGAGATACTCCAAGCGCTCGCGGAACGGGGAGAGGCGTAGCGCTATGGCGCCCCGATTCGCCATCGTGGTCTTCCCCGGCACGTGGAGCGACCGCGACTGGATGCGCGCGCTGACGGAGGTCGCGGGCGCGGAGGCGGAGTACGTGTTCCACCTCGAGCGCTCGCTGCGGGGCTTCGACGCGGTGATACTGCCCGGCGGCTTCTCCTACGGCGACTACCTGCGCCCCGGCGCCATCGCGCGCTTCTCTCCCATCATGCCGTCCATCGCCGAGTTCGCCCGCGCGGGCGGCCCGGTGCTCGGCTCCTGCAACGGCTTCCAGGTGCTGTGCGAGGCGGGACTGCTCCCAGGCGCGCTGATGCGGAACCGCCACCTAGAGTTCCGCTGCCAGCCTCAGCTGCTGCGCGTCGAGCGCGCCACGCCGCCCTTCACCTCCGCCGCCGCGCCGGGGCAGGTCATCTCTGTCCCTATCTCCCACGGCGACGGCAACTACTACGCGGACGACGACACGCTGGCGCGCATGGAGGCCAACGGCCAGGTGGCGCTGCGCTACTGCGGGGCGGACGGCCTCCCCGCGTCCGGCGCGAACCCGAACGGCTCGCGGGCCGACATCGCAGGGGTGACGAATGAGGCGGGGAACGTGTTGGGGCTGATGCCGCACCCCGAGCGCGTGGTGGAGGAGGCGTTGGGAGGCGTGGACGGCCTGCTCTTCATCCGGTCGATGCTGGCCGCGCTCAGCGGCTCCCCCGCGGCGGTCTAGGCTTGGCGTTCGGAGTCGGCCTCGCCATCTTCTGCACCTTGTGCTTCGGTCTGGGCGACGTGATTGCGCGCCGGGCGATGTTTCACCTCTCCCCGGCGGGAATCCTCTTCATCACCGTGCCTATGACCGTGGTCTCGCTGGGGGCGGCGGTGCTGCTGGCGGAGGGGCCAGGCGCGTTCTCCGGCCACGGATTGGCGTTCTTCGGGTTGGCGGCGCTGATGGGCTTTCTCGCCTACGTGAGCGGCAACGTCTCCTACTTCCACGGCATGAAGCGCGCGGGCGTGACGCTCGCCGCACCCATCCTCGGCGCGGGGCCGCTGTTCGGGGTGCTGCTGGCCGTCACGCTCGGCGGCGAGCGCCCGGGGCTGCTCACCATCGGCGGGGCGTTCGTCATCGTCGCGGGAGTGGCCGTGCTGGTCAGCGACCGCGAGCGGATCGCCGAATGAGCCGCCTCGCCGCGCGAGCGCCGCGCCCATCCACGGTTACGGCGGGCATCCTGCTGGCGGGGCTGGCGGCATGCTCCTTCGCCAGCGCGGGCTACGTGGCCAGCCAACTGGTGGGCGATGGCGCGTCCGGCATGGTAGTCGCATTCTACGAATCGCTGTTCGGGCTCGCGCTGCTGTTCGCGGTGAACATGCGGGCGCTGTCTCGGGGAGCGCAGCCGCCGCGGAACGGCATCCTGTGGGGGCTGGCTGCGGGCGTCGCCTACGCCTTCGCCATCGGCGCCTTCTACACCTCGTTGGAGCGCATCCCGTTCAGCGTCGCCGCGCCCATCACCGGCGCCGTGCCCCTCGCCTCCTATGCCTTCGTGTTGCTGCTGCTCCGCGGGAGCGAGCGCATCACGCGGCGCGCGGCGCTTGGCGCGGCGATGGTGGTGGCGGGCGTGGCGATGGTGGGGGTGAGCGCGTGAGCGTCTCGCAAGAGCAGTTGGATGCCATCGCGCTGAGCCGCGCGGAGTATGAGCTCATCGTGCGCAAGCTGGACCGCGAGCCGAACGAGGTGGAGTTGGGATTGTTCGGCGCGCTGTGGAGCGAGCATTGCGGCTACAAGCACTCCAAGCCTCTGCTGCGCCTGCTTCCGACCACGGGCGCGGGCGTGCAGATCGAGGCGGGGAGCGAGAACGCCGGAGTGGTGGACGTGGGCGACGGCTTGAGCGTGGTGTTCAAGGTGGAGTCGCACAACCACCCGTCGGCGGTGGAGCCTTACCAGGGGGCGGCGACGGGCGTCGGCGGCATCATCCGCGACATCCTCGCCATGGGCGCGCGCCCCGTCGCCTTGCTTAATTCGCTGCGCTTCGGGCCGCCGGACGACCCGCGCACGCGGCGCCTCTTCGAGGGTGTGGTGGCCGGCATCTCCGGCTACGGCAACTGCGTCGGCGTCCCCGACGTGGGCGGCGAGGTGGTCTTCGACCCCTCCTACGCGGCCAACCCGCTCGTGAACGCGATGTGCGTCGGCATTCTGCCCCAGGGCGGATTAGTGCGCGCCGCCGCGCCGCCAGGCTCTACGCTCATGCTCGCGGGCGCGCCCGCCGGGCGCGACGGCATCCATGGCGCGTCCGGCCTCGCCTCTCGCACATTCGAGGACGACCGCGAGATGCGCCCCACCGTCCAAGTGGGCGACCCTTTCTTGGAGAAGGTGCTCATCGAGGCTTGCCTGGAGATCGCCGCCTCCGGCTGCCTCGAGGGGATGCAGGATCTGGGCGCGGCGGGCCTCACTAGCAGCGCCATCGAGAGCGCCCATCGCGCAGGAGCGGGGCTCGAGCTGGACGTCGCCCGCGTGCCGCGCCGCGAATCGGGCATGACCCCCTATGAGGTGATGTTGTCCGAATCGCAGGAGCGCATGCTGCTCATCGTCAAACCCGGGCGCGAGCCGGAGGCGGAGGCCATCCTGGAGCGCTGGGGGCTCCACGGCGCGGTTATCGGCCTGGCGGTCGAGGGCGGCGCGGTCCGCATCTTCGACGGCGCCGAACCGGTGGCCGACGCGCCCGTAAGCGCGCTCGCCGACGCGCCGCAGTACCGGCCCGGCGGCGCGCGCCCCTTCTACTTTGACGCACTCCAGAACGCGCCCTACCCGCCCCCGCTCGATGCGTCGGAAGCCGGGCCGCTGCTCGTCCGGCTGCTCGGCTCGCCCAACATCGCGAGCCGCCGCCCCATCTACCGGCGCTACGACCACGAGGTGCAGACCAACACGCTCATCAAGCCCGGCGCGGCGGATGCGGCGGTGCTGCGCCTGCGCGGGAGCGAGCGCGCCATCGCAGTCGCCATCGACGGCAACGGGCGCGCGGCCTACCTTGACCCCTACGCGGGCGGCGCGCGCGCCGTCGCCGAGGCGTGCCGCAACGTCGCGGCGACGGGCGCAAAGCCCCTCGCCGTAACCGACTGCCTCAACTTCGGCGATCCGCAGAAGCCGGAGGTCTACTACCAGTTGGAGCAGTGCGTGCGCGGCATCGCCGACGCCTGCGCCGCCCTCGGCGTGCCCGTCGTCAGCGGCAACGTCTCCCTCTACAACGAGACCAGGGGCGAACCCATCCACCCCACGCCCATCATCGGCGCGGTCGGCGTCCTCGCGCGCGCCGACGACCGCCTCGCCGCCGGTTTCGCCGCCCCCGGTGACCTGGTGTATCTGCTGGGCGCGCCAGGCGTGCGCGGCGAGGAGGCCGACCTGGCGGGCAGCGAATACCTCGCCTTCTGCCTTGGCCAAGTGTCCGGTAGACCGGTCATCGACTTGAACGCGGAGGCGCGCCTCCAAGCGCTGCTGGCGCGTCTGGCCGAGAACCGCGCGCTGCGCTCGGCGCACGATTGCTCCGACGGCGGCCTAGCCGTCGCCGTAGCGGAGTCGGCGCTCATCGGCGGGGTCGGCGCGGCGCTGGACGCGCCGGTGGAGGGGCGGTGGGACGCGGCGTTGTTCGGAGAGGCAGCCTCCCGCGCCATCGTCTCGCTGGCGCCCGGCAAGGAGACGGAGGCGCTGGCCCTCGCGCGCGAGGCGAGCGTGCCCGCCGCCAAGCTCGGCGTGACGGGCGGCGCGCGGCTGACGTGGCGCGGCGTGCTGGACGAGCCGCTGGAGGCGCTGCGCGCGTCGTGGGAGGGCGGCCTGAACGCGGCGCTGGGCCGGACGGGCTGAGCCGACGGGAGCAGGCAAACCCGCCGCCGAATTGGCCGCGCGCCCTCTTGCGTCCCCACGCGCGGGCGCCCGGACAATCGGCGCGGCGCTTTCACCAGGCCCGTCCGCCGCAGTGGGGACTGCGACAACCGGGACTGGCGCCGCAAGGGGAATGCGGCCTACGCTCCGATAGCCTATCCTTTCGCTTTGGTGGGTAGGGACGCGATCGGCGCCCGCCGCCAAACCCCGCGACGAGGAATGGACGAATGAAGGTCATCTTTCTGCAAGACGTGCCCGGCGCCGCCGACGCCGGCGAAGTGAAGGAAGTCAAGAACGGCTACGCGCGCAACTATCTGCTGCCCAAGGGCCTGGCCGCCCCTGCCACGCCCGACACTATGCAGCGCGTCAACGCCATCGAGAAGGTCGCGCAGGTAAAGCGCGTCAAGGAGTCGGGCGACTGGCGGACCGTCGCCGACGCCATCGAGGGGATGAACGTGGTCGTCGAGGCGCGCATCGGCCCCAACGGGCGTCTGTTCGGCTCCGTCACCGGCCGCCACGTCGCTCAGCGCCTCGCCGAGGCGGTGGGCCGCCCCATCGACCACCGCCAGGTGCTCCTAGGCGAGGCGATCCACGACCCCGGCGACCACCCCGTCACCCTGCGCCTCTACCGCGAGGTGCACGCCTCCGTAACTGTCCAGGTCGTCCCTGAGGGCTACCTGCAGGAGATGGCGCGCCGCGCCGAGGCCGAGCAGCCGGAGGACGGGGCCGAGGCCGAGCAGGCGGAGGAGAAGCAGCCGGAAGACGGCGAGGAGGAGGCTGCCCAGGAAGAGGAGACCGCACAGGAGGAGGAGGAGCCTGCCGACGCGCCATGTATCTGGAGCAGCTGCCGCCGCACGACACCGACGCTGAAGAGGCCGTCATCGGCTCGCTGCTCATCGACGGCGAGGCCATCGCAAGGGTCGCCACGCTCCTATCGCCCGCCGACTTCTACCACGAGCGCAACCGCTGGTGCTTCGAGGCGTGCCAAGCGCTCTATCAGCGTGGCGACGCCGTAAACCAACTGACGCTCTCCCACGAGTTGGCGCTGCGCGAGCGCCTCGAGAGCGCGGGCGGCGCCACCTACCTCAGCTACCTCGTCGCCACCGTCCCCACCTCAACGCACGTCGAGCACTACGCCCACATCGTCTACCGCACCGCAACGATGCGCCGCCTTATCGACGCGGCCAGGGCCATCGCCGACATCGGCTACGCCGACACCGCCGACGTGGAGCAGGCGCTCACCAGCGCCGAAGATGTTCTCTTCCGCGTGCGCGGCGGCTCCGCCGTCCGCGACTTCGTGACCATCCGCCAGGTGATGGACGAGTACCTGGAGGCCACGGCGGCCTTCGACAGGGGCATCGACCACGTCGCCCCGATCAACAGCGGCTTCACCGACCTCGACCGCGTGCTGGGCGGCCTCCAGCGCGGCGACCTGATCATCATTGCGGCGCGGCCCTCGCTGGGCAAGTCCACGCTGGCGATGAACATCCTGCGCAACGCCGCCGGGCAGGGCGCCGTCTGCGCCGCCTTCAGCCTCGAGATGGGGCGCGAGCACCTGGCCCTGCGGCTGCTCTGCGCCGAAGCCGAGGTAGTCGGCCACCGCCTTCGCGTGGGCGTGCTCACCGACGCCGAGCAGTCGCGCGTCATGGAGTCCATCGGCGCGCTGTCTGACCTGCCGGTCTACATCGACGACTCGGCGGTGCAGACCGTGCCGCAGATGCGCTCCAAGCTGCGCCGCCTGCACGTCGAGCGCGCCATCGACCTCATCGTCGTGGACTACCTCCAGCTCATCAGCGGCTCGAACGCACGCGGCGAGAACCGCGTTACGGAGCTAGGGCACATCACGCGCTCGCTCAAGGCCATCGCGCGCGACCTGAACGTGCCGGTCATCGCCATCTCCCAGCTTAGCCGCGCCATCGAGCAGCGCCAAGACCACCATCCTATGCTCTCCGACCTGCGCGAATCGGGCAGCATCGAGCAGGACGCCGACGTGGTCTCCTTCATTCACCGCGAAGACAGGTACGTAACCAGGGAGCAGTGGGAACAGCGCCAGACCAGCGAACCCTACCCCGAGAATCTCGTCCAGCTGGTCATCGCCAAGAACCGTCACGGCCAAACGCCCACCGTCGAGCTCTACTTCCGCGGCCAATTCTTCCGCTTCGAGAACCTCGCCACTGGCGCGCTCAGCCAAGCGGAGGCGTAGGCGTGCGCCCGTTCGACGGCCTGCCCTCCGGCGCGCGCTCCGTGCCCGTCCCCGCCCCGCTGCTCGGCGAGTTGCTGGAAGACATCGGCGACTTGGCGGAGCTGAAGTGCGAGCTGCGCTTCTTCTGGCTGCTGGCGGGCAAGCATGGCCCGCCCCGGTGCGTAGCCGCAGGCGAGTTGGAGGGCGACCCTGTGCTGCTCGGCGCGCTGGGCGGCGCGGACGCCATCCGCCGGGCGCTTGCGGCTAGCGTGGAGCGGGGCGTGCTGTTTGCGGCGGGGGACGCGGCCGACCGCGCCTACTTCCCCAACTCGCCCGAGGGGCGGCGCGCCGCCGAACGCTTCCTGCCCGCTCCGCCGGCCGCCGCGCCTTTACCCGGCGCGCCGCCCGCAGAGCACTCAGCCGTCTACCGCCTGTACGAAGAGAACATCGGCATGCTCACCGCGGGCGTCGCAGACATGCTCCGCGACGCCCAAGACCGCTACCCGGAAGAGTGGCTCCGCGACGCCATCGGCGTGGCAGTCAAGAGCAACGCGCGCTCGTGGCGCTACGTTGAGCGCGTGCTAGAACGTTGGGAGAGAGAGGGGCGAGACCCGGATGGAAAGCATCGGGGACATCCTCAGAAGGTTACAGCAGAAGAGTATCTCCGCCTCCGCGGCTGAGATCGCCTGGCTGGAGCACGAAGAGGCGGAGCCGGCGCAGTCGGACTGCCTTATCTGCAGCGGGCGTGGCTGGCTGCGGCGCGACGTGTCGCTCAACGACCCCGGCTTCGGGCGCGCCGTCCCCTGCGCCTGCCAGGTGCGGCTGAGCGAGGAGCAGCGCCTCGCCCGCCTGCGCCGCCACAGCAACATGGGCGTGCTCGCCCGCGTCTCCTTCGAGACGACCGAGCCGAACGGCAGGTCGGCGGGCGCCGACGCGCGGGAGCGCTTCCGCGCAGCCCTCGGCGCCGCCCGCGCCTACGCCGAGGAGCCGGACGGCTGGCTCTTGCTCACCGGCGCCCACGGCGCGGGCAAGACTCACCTGGCCGCCGCCGTCGCCAACCGGCGCATGGAGCGCGGCGAACCCGTCTTCTTCGCCTTCGTCCCCGACCTGCTCGACCACTTCCGCGCCTCCTTCAACCCCGAACACGAGCTCTCCTACGACGACCTCTTCGAGCAGGTGAAGAACATCCCCCTCCTCGTGCTGGACGACCTGGGCGCCCAAAGCCCTACGCCCTGGGCGGACGAGAAGGTCTACCAGGTGCTCAACCACCGCTTTGCCGCCGCGCTGCCCACCGTCGTCACCGCGGCCCTGCCCCTCGACCAGCTCGACCCGCGCCTCCAAAGCCGCCTGGCCGACGCGCGCCTTACCCGCTGCCTCGACCTCGGCGACGCCAAGACGACCTCCGGCATCGGCGGCGTCGAGCCCGCTATGGCCGCCGGCATGACCTTCAAGACCTTCACCCCCACTCCCTACGGCGCCCAAGACGACGCGCGCCACGCCTTGCAGGCCGCGCTTACCGCCGCCATGTCCTACGCCGACGCTCCGGACAAATGGCTCCTCCTGCTTGGCGATTCCGGCGTGGGCAAGACGCACCTGGCCGTCGCCGTCGCCAACCAGCGCCTGGCGCGCGGCGATCCCGTCTTCTTCGCCTTCGTCCCCGACCTGCTCGACCACCTGCGCTACACCTTCAGTCCCGACAGCCGCGTCACCTACGACCAACTCTTCGAAGAGGTGAAGCGCGCGCCGTTGCTCATCCTCGACGACCTGGGCGCCCAATCCTCCACGCCCTGGGCCAAGGAGAAGCTCTACCAGCTCATCGTCCACCGCCACAACGCAAGCCTGCCCACCATCGTCACCACCCGAGAATTGCCCGTCGAGGCGGGCGACCCCGTCGCCTCCCGGCTCAACGACCCTCGATTGGTCACCGTCGTGCCTATCGACGCGCCCGACTTCCGCCGCCCCGGCGTCGGCGCCGCCAGGGGCCGCGCTTCCCGCCAGGGCCAGCGGCGCGATGGATGAGCCGTCCGCCGCGCCGCCGTGCGACTTCTGCGCCATCGCCGCCCATACCGCGCCCGCCGACATCCGCTACCAAGACGACGACCTGATCGTCTTTCGCAACCGCCTGCGCTGGGTTCCGCTGATGCTGCTGGTCGCGCCGTGCGCCCACCTCGATCAGGTCGAGTTCTGGCGCTCGCCGCTGTTCGCGCGCGCCGCGTCGTTGGCCGTCGAGATAGGAGAGACGCAGGCGCCGGGCGGCTACCGCATCGTGAGCAACTTCGGGGAGGACGCGCTTCAGACGCAGGAGCACGGCCACCTGCACGTCATCGGCGGCGCGAACCTGGGCCTCTACGTCGACTTCCCCGGCAAGGGCGGCTGGCAGGGCATGTACGAGCCGCCCCGATGAGCGACCTGCTGCTCGTCGGCGCGGGCGGCTTCGCCGGCTCTGCTGCCCGCTACGCTCTCTCCTTATGGGTGACGAGCCGCTTCGTGGGCGACTCCGCCTTCCCGTGGGGAACGCTGTCCGTCAACGTGCTCGGCTCGCTCGTCATCGGCGTGGTCGTCGGCGCGGCGGCGGAGGCGGGAGGCTTGCGCGAGGGCGCGCGCCTCCTGCTGTTGACGGGCGTGCTGGGCGGTTTCACCACCTTCTCCGCCTTCACCAACGAGACGCTCACGCTCTTGCGCGGCGGCCAGGCCGGCCTTGCCGCCGCCTACGTCGCCGCGTCTCTGGCCGCCGGGCTGGCGGCGGTGTGCGTCGGCTACTTCGGCGCGAGGGCCGTCGCCGCCTAGCGCGCCCGCCCCACCGTTCGCTACACTTAACGGGCCGCGCCCGCCGCGACCACCACTATGGCAACCCTCCGCAAAGCTCCCCTCCCCTACGACCACCTCGCCGTCGAGCAAAAGTGGCAACATCGCTGGGAGGCGGACGGCCTTTACCGCACGCCCGACGACGACCCGCGCCCCAAGTGGTACGCGCTCACGATGTTCCCGTATCCGTCGGGCGACCTGCACATCGGCCACTGGTTCATGTACTCGGCGCCGGACGCCTACGCGCGCTACATGCGGATGCGCGGCTACAACGTACTGTTCCCGATGGGATTCGACTCCTTCGGCCTGCCGGCGGAGAACGCGGCTATCCGCAATCAGACGCCGCCGGGCGAGTGGACCTACGCCAACATCGAGCGGATGCGCCGTCAGTTCCGCTCGATGGGCACGGTGATCGACTGGGAGCGGGAGATCGTCACCTGCGACCCTTCCTACTACCGCTGGAACCAATGGCTCTTCCTCAAACTCTACGAGGCGGGCCTCGCCTACCGCGCCGAAGCGCCCGTCAACTGGTGCCCCGGCTGCCAGACCGTCCTCGCCAACGAGCAAGTGCTCAACGGCAAGTGCGAGCGCTCCGGCGACCCCGTCGAGCGCCGTGAGATGGAGCAGTGGTTCTTCAGGATCACCGCCTACGCCGACCAGCTGCTCGACTTCTCCGGTCTTATCGACTGGCCGGAGCCCATCAAACTGATGCAGACCAACTGGATCGGGCGCAGCGAGGGCGTCGACGTCTCATTTGACATCTCCGAATACGGCCTCGACGTCACCGAGATATCCACCTTCACCACGCGCATCGACACCGTCTTCGGCGTCACCTTCCTCGCCCTCGCGCCGGAGCACCCTCTGGTCAGCCGCCTCGCCACGCCGGAGCGCCGCGCCGACGTGGAGGGCTACGCCGACGCCTCACGCCGCCAAACGGAGATCGAGCGCCTGTCCACCGAGCGCGAGAAGACGGGCGTCTTCACCGGCGCTTACGCCGTCAACCGCCTCAACGGCGAGCGCGTGCCCATCCTCTCCGCCGACTACGTGCTGCTGTCCTACGGCTCCGGCGCCGTGATGGGCGTGCCCGCCCACGATGAGCGCGACTTCGAGTTCGCCGCCAAATATGGCCTCGACGTGCGCGTCGTCGTCGCGCCGCCGCAGTGGTCGCCGCGCGACGCCCTCGACGCCGCCTACGTGGGCAGGGAGGGAACGCAGGTCAACTCCGGCGAGTTCGACGGCCTGCCCGCCCGCGAGGGCTACGAGGCGATCGCCGACAAGATCGAGCGCGAAGGCTGGGGCAGGCGCACGGTGTCCTACCGCATGCGCGACTGGCTCATCTCGCGCCAGCGCTACTGGGGCGCGCCCATCCCCATCCTGTATTGCGACGGCTGCGGCGCCGTCCCCGTTCCGGAGGAAGAGCTGCCCGTGCTGCTGCCGGAGGGAGTCCACTTCCTTCCCACGGGCGAATCGCCCCTCAAGCGCCACGACGCGTTCGTGAACGCGCCCTGCCCCGCGTGCGGCGGTGCCGCGCGGCGCGAGACGGACACGATGGACACCTTCGTCGATTCGTCGTGGTACTTCCTGCGCTACCTCAGCCCGGACTACGACGACGCGCCCGTCCGCGACGACCACGCGCGCAAGTGGCTCCCCGTAGACCAGTACATGGGCGGCGCCGAGCACGCCGTCATGCACCTGCTCTACTCGCGATTCTTCACCAAGGCGCTGCGCGACGTCGGCGTCGTGGAGCTGGACGAGCCGTTCTCGCGCCTCTTCAACCAGGGCATGATTCTCTCCGGCCACGCCAAGATGTCCAAGAGCCGTGGCAACGTCATCGCCCCCGACGACTACGTGCGCCGCTTCAGCGCCGACGTGGTGCGCCTCTACCTGATGTTCATCGGCCCGTGGGAGCAGGGCGGCGACTGGAGCGACAGCGGCATCAACGGCGTCGCCCGCTGGGTCTCCCGCCTGTGGGAACTCTGCCAGCGCGACCCCGCCTCGCTGCCCGCGCAGGGCGCCGCCGACGGCGCCCTCATGCGCAAGACGCACCAGACCATCCGCCGCGTCCTCGCCGACATCGAGCGGTTCAAGATGAACACCGCCATCTCCGCGCTGATGGAGCTGTCCAACGAACTCGCGCGCGCCTACGACGACGGCGCCGCGTCGCAAGCCGCATGGCGCGACGCGGTCGAGAAGTTGCTGCTGCTGCTCGCGCCCCTCGCGCCCCACCTCGCCGAGGAGCTGTGGGAGCGCACGGGCCGCCCCTACAGCGTCCACCAGCAGCCCCTCCCCGAGTGGGACGCCGCCCTCGCCGCCGAGGAGGAGGCGACGCTGGTCGTCCAGGTCAACGGCAGACCGCATCAGCGTCCCCGCCGGCATCAGTGACGCCGACGCCAAGCAGGCCGCCCTCAACTCCGAGCGCCTGCGTCCGCACCTCGAAGGCCGCGAAGTAGCCCGCGTCCTCTACGTCCCCGCCCGCCACCTCATCAACATCGTGCTGCGCTAGGGAAGACGGCAACCGCCCCAACAAAGGGGGCGTGGGGGCGCGCCCCCACAAACTCTTCATCTTCTCTTCTGCCCTGTCCGGAAGACGCCCCCCCCTCACGCCCCCGCCGCCACGGGCGGCGCCTCTAGCAGCATCGCCTCTAGGGTGAGGCGGGGGTTGGCGTTGCGGTCTAGGGCTTCGATTGACTCCTCTACGCGGCGCGCCCAGCGCAGCGTCGCGGCGGGCGGGAGGGCGGCGGCGTGCCGCTCGATGGTCGAGCGCCACGCGGCGTTGACGACCTCGCCGCCGCGCCCCTGCTGCGTCAGAAGCACGTCGCGGAGCCAGCGCAGCCACGCGTACAGCTCTTCGCGCCCCTCGGCGCGGTCGCGGAAGAAGCGGCGCGCCAGGTCGTCGGCGTAGGAGAACCGCCCCTCCAAGCCCGCCTCCGCAGCGTCCACGACGCGCTCCACGCGCTGATGCGCCTGCGCCAACACCGCGGGCTCGGCGGCGGCTTGCAGCGCCCAGCCCAGGCA
>JAGWBE010000011.1 GCA_021296055.1 Dehalococcoidia bacterium
CTCCCCTCAACGCCCAGCCTATCCGCTCCGCCTCGCCCTCCATCGAGATAGCGCTGGGGCACAACGGGAACGTCATCAACGCGGTAGCGCAACGCGACAAGCTCCTGGAGGAGACCGGAGCCGCCTTCACGACCACCACCGACTCGGAGGTGATCGCGCACATGCTGGCGTGGTCGCCGGAGCAGACGTGGGAAGGGCGGGCGGCTCACCTCCACCGCAGGCTCGAGGGCGCGTATTCGCTAGTCATCGCCACGAAGGACACGCTGGTGGCGATGCGCGACCCTCACGGCGTGCGTCCGCTGTGCCTGGGGCGCTACGGCGCCGGCTGGGTCGTCGCCTCCGAGAGCGCGGCGCTGGACCACGTGGGGGCGCAGTTCCTGCGTGAAATCGACGCGGGAGAGACGGTGGTCATCGACCGGTCGGGCCTGCGCTCCATCCCTTGCGAGCAGCCGGACGCGCGCCGGGCGCACTGTGTGTTCGAACCGATCTACTTCGCGCGGCCCGACTCGGTGCTGGAGGGGCGGCTTGCCCACGCCTCCCGCGAGCGGATGGGGCAGATGCTCGCGCGGCGCTACCCCGTAGACGCCGACATCGTGATTCCCGTGCCCGACTCCGGCACGCCCGCCGCCGTGGGCTACGCCAAGGAATCGGGCGTCCCCTTGGAGTTCGGCCTCATCAAGAACCGTTACGTGGGCCGCACCTTCATCGAGCCGACGCAGCACTTCCGCGAACTGGGCGTGCGCAACAAGTTCAACCCCCTGCCGGAGATACTCGCGGGCAAGCGCGTCGTGCTGGTGGACGACAGCATCGTGCGCGGCACCACCACCCCGCGCGTCGTCGGCCTCCTGCGCTCAGGCGGCGCGCGCGAGGTGCACCTGCGTGTGTGCGCCCCGCCTATCCGCCACCCATGCCACTTCGGCGTCGATATGGCCCTCGAGAGCGAGTTCATCGCCTCGGGCCGCACCGTGGATGAGGTGCGCGACGCCGTCGGCGCCGACTCCCTCGCCTACCTCACGGTGGAGCAGCTCCACGAATCGATCGGCGGCGACCCATCGGGCGCGGGCTACTGCAATGCCTGTTTCACCGGGCGCTATCCCATACCCGTCCAGCTCCAACTGGACAAGTTCGTGCTTGAGCGCCCCGCGGCGCAGGCCGACTAGCGGAGGAGCGTGGCGGAGCGCTCCATCGTGGACATCGAGGCGGCGGTAGACGCGCTGCCGCCCGACGCGCGCGCCCGCTTCGATCGCATCTACCGCGCCGCCGTCTACGAGACGGAGCTGCGCGCGCCCGCCGAGATGGTCGCCTGGATCGAGCGCACCTTCGGCTCGCTGGCCGCCGTGCAGCGCCAACGCATCGTCCGCGTCGATAACCGCGTTACCGGCGAGGGCGCGCTGTTCAACAGCCTACGCGCCTTGCGCCCCATCCAGGCCGCGTCCGGCGGCGCAGGCGCGGACGACGCGGCCCGCGCCCTGCAAGACGACCCGTGGGCCGACCCCTACACGGCGACGCCAGAGGATACGTTCGGGCGGCTGCAAGGCGCGCACGGCGTAACCGCTGCCAACGTGGCGCGCTACGACGGCGCCCACAGCCTCGTCATCTTCAACGAACCCGATCCGCTGGCCTTCGGCGCGGAGACGCTGGCCGACCACCTGGAGTTGGCGCAACGCTGGTTCGAGCGCGTCCGCCAAGACGATTCCCGCGCTTGCTATCCCTTCCTGATGTGGAATTGCCTATGGCGGGCGGGCGGCTCCATCGTCCACGGCCACATGCAGGCCGCCGTCGCGCGCGGCGGCCACTACGCCAAGATCGAGCGCCTGCGCGTCGACGCGGAGCGCTACCGCGACGAGCACGGCGCCTCCTACTTCGACGACCTCTTCGGCGTCCACCGCGCACTTGGCCTTCGCTTCGCCGCCGGGGGGCTAGAGGGCGCGGCCCACCTCACCCCGTTGAAGGAGAAGGAGTTGCTCTTCCGCCTGCCCGCGTCCTTCCCTTCGGCGGCGGAGCCGCTCAGCCGCGCCCTGCACCGCTACGTGGACGACCTGGGCGTGCGCTCCTTCAACCTCGCGCTGCTGCTGCCCCCGCTAGGGCCAACGCCGGAGGCATGGGCCGGCTTCCCGCCCCTGGCGCGGCTCGTGGACAGGGGGCCGTTGGAGAGTCGCACAAGCGACATCGGCGGCATGGAATTGTATGCGCAGAGCGTGGCGGCGTCCGACCCCTTCGCCGTAGCCCGCGAGATGGCGCGAGCGTTCGCGTAGCCCTATGGCCGCCGTCGACGTCGTCATCCCCGTCCTGAACGAGGAGCATTCCCTCCCCCAGTGCCTGGACGCGCTGCTCGACTTCCTGCCGCGCGCGTTGCCCGCGCATCAGTGCCGCGTGGTGGTGGCGGACAACGGCTCGACCGACGCAACCCTGGCCGTCGCGGAGCGCTACGCCGCCGAGCGCCCCGGCGCCGTCGCCGCCATCCACCTCGATCAGCGCGGACGCGGACGCGCCCTGCGCCGCGCGTGGCTGGAGAGCGACGCCGACGTAGTTAGCTACATGGACGTTGACCTATCCACCGGCATCGAGGCGTTCCCGCTCCTCGTCTCCGCCATTGTGGACGACGGGCACGACATGGCCGTCGGCAGCCGCCTAGCGCGGGGGGCGCAAACGACGCGCTCCTTCAAGCGCGAATTCATCTCCCGCTTCTACAACCTACTCATCAAGGCGCTCTTCCGCACGCGCTTCTCCGACGCGCAGTGCGGATTCAAGGCGCTGAGCGGCGCGGCGGCGCGTGCGCTCACGCCCGCCGTCGTCAACAACCACTGGTTCTTCGACACTGAGCTGCTCATCATCGCGGAGAAGCGCGGGTTCCGCGTGTTCGACCTGCCCGTCCGCTGGGAGGAGGACGCGGACACGCGAGTCAAGATCGCCAGCACCGTCGCCGAAGACCTAAAGGGCCTGGCGCGCCTCCGCTTCGGCGGCGTCCCCAACGTCAGCCCCCTGCGCTAACGCCCAGCCCCCGCCTTGCGGCGCTTGGGCGGCGGGCTTAGCATAGGCGGCGGTTGGCCTCCCCGATGATGCGTCAGCAAGCCCAGTTCGAAGTCCGCCCGTCCCTGATGACCGGCGACAGCGCCGAGGTCTACCTGCACCGCACGCAGCGCGTGCTGCGCACGGAGGGGCTGAACCCCGTCGTGGTGATGGAGTTCTCCGCTATGGCGCCGGGCGTGCTGTGCGGCGTGGAAGAGGCGCAGACGCTACTCTCGCGCGTGATGAGCGAAGGCAACCGCGAGGTATGGAGTGTCCCCGAGGGCGCGAGCGTCGCCCAGGGCGAAATCTGCCTCACCATACGCGCGCCCTACTCCTCCTTCGGCCTCTACGAGACGGCCATCACGGGCATACTGGCGCAGGCCACGGGCTGGGCCAGCGCTGCCAAGGAATTGGTCAAGGCCGCGGGCGGCGTGCCTGTCGCCTGCGTCGGCGCCCACAACGTCCACCCCTCCGTCGCCGCCGTCATGGATTACGCCGCCGTCGCCGGTGGCTGTCAGAACGGCTCCACCGCGTTGGGGGGCAGGCTCACGGGCACGCAGCCCGTCTCCTCCGTCAGCGGCGCCCTACTCCAAATCATCGGCGATCCCTTGCGCGCGCTCCAGGCGTTCGACCGCGCGATGAGCGCCGACGTGCCGCGCGTCGCCTACGTCGACCCCCGCCGTGACATCGCGGAGCAGACGGCGCAGCTGGCGCGGCTGATGCGGGACAAGATCGCGGCGGTGCGGTTGGCGCGCGCGCCAGGCGGCCAGCAGGTGCCGGCGGAGACCATCAAGGAGGTGCGGCGGCGGCTGGACGCCCTCGGCTGTCAGGCGGTCAAGATCATCGTCAGCGGCGACTTGACGCCCGACCGCATCACGGGGTTGTTGGAGCAGGGCGCGCCGTTGGACGCGCTGCACGACGGCAGCTACGTGGCGCGTGCGCACCCCATCCCCTTCCGCCCCAACATCCGCAGCATCGACGACCGTTCAGTAGCGCAGGAGGTGGAGCCGCCGCCGCCGAACCCCCGCCTCGTGCGCGTGCTGTAGCATGGGTTGGCGGCCCCTCGGCGCCCCCCGCGTGAAGAGTCCCGTGGTTACGCAATGGTCTCTGCAAGCGGGAATGAAGGTGGAAGCGTGCGGGAATGTGGGCGGTGAGGGTCGAGACCATGGATAGGGGTGCTCCCAATGGGTTTGGACGCGGGGGCACGACGAGACTCCGGTGAGCGTGTTGCCCATGCGCCCGCTCCGTACACTCCGCATCCCCACCCGATTGACCACCGCCGCGCCGCCTGTTATCATCCCGCTAGGCTGCGACGGAGACGAGTAGGCGGATCATCAGCGCCGAGCGAGCCGGGCCGTGGTGTGAGCCGGTGCGCTGGTCCCGACCGAATATCCCTCCCGAGCCGTCGGCCGAACGCCCGCCAGCGGGCCAGTAGACCCGACCGGGGAGCCGCCCGTTATCAACGGCCGGGGCGTGATTGCGTCCCGACGAGCGCCCCCTCCTAGCAGGGGGAATGGTGGTGGTACCGCGGGAAGCAAAGCCCGTCCGCCTAGGCGGATGGGCTTTTTGTCGTTGAAACGAGGAGGCGCAAAGCGCCGAGGAGGGCGGACATGGGGCAGGCAACGGTGACGTTGTATGACACGACGCTGCGCGACGGCGCGCAGATGGAGGGCATCAGCCTCTCCGTCGAGGACAAGCTCCGCATCGCCCAGCGCCTCGACCAGCTCGGCGTCCATTACATCGAGGGCGGCTGGCCAGGCTCCAACCCGAAGGACGACGAGTTCTTCAGGCAGGCGCGGGAAATCCCCTTCGAGCACGCCGCCCTGACTGCGTTTGGCTCCACGCGCCGCGCCAAGGGCAGCGTGGAGAACGACGCGAACCTGAAGGGGCTGCTCGATTCCGGCGCGCCCGTCGTAACCATCGTCGGCAAGGCGTCCGAGATGCAGGTGACGCGGGTGCTGGAAACTTCGTTGGAGGAGAACCTGGCGATGGTGCGCGAGTCCATCGAATACCTGCGCGCCAAGGGGCGGCGCGTCATCTTCGACGCGGAGCACTTCTTCGACGGCTTCGCCGCCAATCCCGACTACGCCCTCGCCTGCATCCGCGCCGCGGGCGAGGCGGGCGCCGAGTACGTCGTGCTCTGCGACACGAACGGCGGCTCCCTCCCCGTCGACGTGTTCAACGCCACGCACCGCGCCGCCCAAGAGGTTCGCGCCGACATCGGCGTCCACTGCCACAACGACGCGGAGGTGGCCGTCGCCAACAGCATCGCCGCCGTCCAGGCAGGCGCGTCGCAGGTGCAAGGCACGATCAACGGCTACGGCGAGCGCTGCGGCAACACGAACCTGCTCAGCGTCATCGGCAACCTGAAGCTGAAGCTCGGCATCGACTGCGTGAGCGACGAGCAGTTGGAGCGGTTGACGGAGATGCATCGCTTCGTGGCGGAGGTGGCCAACATGCCCCCCAACCGCTACCAGGCCTACGTGGGAGAGAGCGCGTTCAGCCACAAGGGCGGCCTCCACGCCTCCGCGACCGCCAAGGTGGAATCGGCCTACCAGCACGTAGAGCCCCAGCTCATCGGCAACGCCAAGCACGTCGTAGTTTCCGAGCTGTCGGGGCGCGGGAATCTCGTTATGAAACTCAGGGAGGAGGGCCTGGAGGACATCGTCTCCAAGGAGCGCCTCACGGAGCTGGTGGAACTGGTGAAGCAGCGCGAGGCGGAGGGCTATCAGTACGAGGGTGCCGAAGCTTCCTTCCGCCTGCTCGTCCAACGCGCGCTCGAGGGCTACAAACCGCCCTTCGACCTGGTGGACTTCCTGGTGGTGATGGAGAAGCGCCGCCGCTCCGCCGCCGCCGAAGGCGACGACCAGGCGCTGTCGGAGGCGATGGTGAAGGTGCGCGTGGGCGGCCAGCTCGCACACACCGTCGCCGAGGGCAACGGCCCCGTCAACGCGCTCGACCTCGCCCTCCGCCGCGCCCTCGAGCAGTCCTACCCTCAGCTGAGCGCGGTGTCGCTGACCGACTACAAGGTGCGCGTGGTCGAGCAAGGTCCCGCCGGCACCGGCGCCGTCGTCCGCGTCCTTGTCCAGTCCACCGACGGTGAGCGCTCGTGGAGCACCGTGGGCGCCAGCGGCAACATCATCGAAGCATCGTGGCAGGCGTTGACGGACTCTCTGGAGTACGCGCTGCTGGCGCGGTGAGCGTGGGAGTGTGGCATCCGCCTCAACCGTCTCAGCATGGAGCACGGCGCCGTCATCACGCGGGCGCCAGCGATGGTGAGCGGCGTGATGGCCCTGTCGACCCTGGCCTGACCGCCCCGCCTACCGCGTCCCCTCTGCCATATCCAGCGCCAGCGCCGACCAGCCGAACGACTTGGCGCCGAGACCCTCGCCGGTGAGCGGGTTGTAGAACTCGCGCAGCCCGGCACCCGCGACCATCTCCACGGTGCGCGCCGTCAGCTGCTCGGCCAGGTCGTCGAACCCATGGCGGCGCAGACCGCGCCACACGAGCCAGTTCGTGTTCACCCATGCAGGCCCGCGCCAGCTCAGCGCCTGCCCGCGCGAGTCGAACGCCGGGTCGCAGGCGGCGACCGACGGCAAGGGATAGTGCAGCCGGAAACGCTCCGCGTCCGTAAGGCAGCGCTCGATCACTTCGCCCGCGACATCCGCCGGGAGGCGTTGCACCGTTAGCGGCATAAGCCCGGCGACGGTGAGGCAGTCGACGCGCTCCTCTCCGCGTCCCTCGAGAAGGAAGAACGCGCCCCGTTCGGGCGAGTACATCTTGCGGAGCATGGCCTCCGCCGTCTGCGTTGCCCGCGCCTCGTAGCCCTCGGCGGCGGCGTTGTTGGCCTGGGCACGGTGCATCCGCGCCATCGTCTCCAGCGCGTCGGCGTAGAGCGCGTTCACCAGCGGGTCTTTTGCGTAGAAGGGACCCGTCCGCAGCATCCTCGCGTTGTCGTAGCCCCTGACGGCGAGGCGCAGGTCGAGCAGGCGCAGGCGCGCTTGGAGGCGGTAGGGGCTCGGGTGATGGGCGGTTACGCCCAGCATCGCGTCGAAGGCGGGAGAGTGGTCTGTCCCCGCCTCGTAGGGGGAGACGACGGCGAGCAGGCCGTCGCCGTCGGCGCGCTGCTCGGCTAGCCAAGCGTGGTAGCGGTCGAGCCGCGCCAGGAAGCGCGCCGGGAGGGAGGAGTCTCCGGCGATCTCGGCGACGCGCTCGACCGCTTGCGCCAGCACGGGCGGCTGGATGAGGCCACTGCTGCGCGGACGCAGGGCAGGTTTGCTCTGCAACATCGACCAGAGGTCGCCAGCGTCCAGCCGCCGCCGCTCCCAGAAGTGCATGTGGCCGATGAAGCCGTCTTCGCGCTGTCTCGCCAGCAGCGTCTCTAATTCCGCAACCGCGTGCTCGGCATCGACGTGCGCCGCCGCGACGGCGTGGAAGCAGGAGTCCCAGAACCATTGATGCCGGTACTCGTGCGGCGAGGGGCAGAGGTAGCGGTATCCGCGCCCCGTGCGCCCGTCCACGCCGACGCGCAGGTTCGTGCGCAGCAACTGTTCCGTGAGACGGCGGAGGGCGCTGGCGTCGTCAGGGCGCATGACACGCTCACTATCGTGCATCCGGGGAGGGGGGCGCCTCGCGGGCGCTGCACGGCGAGGCGCTACTGGATGGGGAGGGGCGGCTGGAGCCACTTGCCCGTTTCGTTGACCTCGAGGCGCGTCACCCACTTCACCCACTCGAAGCCGCGCTTGCCACGGACGACGAGGCGCAACGGCGCGCCGTGGCCGTGGGACAACGGCTCGCCGCCGACGTGGGAGGCGAGCAGCATCTCCCGCGCCTCGTTGAGCGAGAAGCGGCGGTAGTAGCCGGTCGCGGAGACGACGCTGACGCTCGCGGCGCGCTCCGTCGGCGACGCCATGTCGAGCACTGATCCGAGCGGGACGCCGCGCCACCGCTGCGTCGAGTGCCAGCCGCCGGTGCAGTCCAGTGTCGCCGTCAGGCTTGCGTCGGCGATCAAGTCGTCTAACCGGAGCGAGAGGCCGCGCTCCACGGCGCCGCTCACCTCCAAACGCCACGTATCGCGGAGGATGGGGCGAGGGTCGTCGTTCAGCCACGAGGTGGTGGGGAAGGCGTTGCCGCTGAAGTCGCCGGCGGGGTACGACCCGGTGAATCGCCTCGATGCGCCCGCCCACGCCGCCACCCGCTCCACCCGCGCCGTCGCCTGCCAGATGAGGATGCCTGCGGCGGCGAGGCCCGTCATCCGCAGCACTGCGCGCCGCTCCGCCCAATAGCGAGGGCGCAGCAGCCGGTAGTAGCGCAGCAGGTGCCACCCGAGCAGCGGGACGACGGCCAGCCCAACGTTGATGTGCCATGTCAGGCCGCTGAAGCCCAGGAGCGAGAAGCGCCCCGCGTGCGCCCAGGCGACGCCAAGGCCGAGGCTGGCCAGCAGCAGGGCGAGCATCAGCATGGCGGCTAGGTCTTGGCCCGACCAGCGCCCGAAGCGGCGCAGCACGGGAGCGAGAATGTTGTGCCCCTTCCAGAGCAGGAGCACGACGACGCCGTAGCCGGACACGCGGTGGAGGTCCAGATACCAGGCGCGCGCGGCGTCCCCCGCCGTCATGCCGAAGTAGCCGGAGACGAGCGAGAGGGCGGCTGTGGCGAGGATGAAGGCGTTAGCCCACGGGTAGCGCATGCTCCCTCCTTGCGCTAGGGCGCGAGGCTAGACCTTGAGCGCGTCGGCGAGGTGCTCGGCGGCGTGGCGGGGGCGCTTAGAGGTGAAGTGGTCGATCTGCTGCCGGCAGGAGATTCCGGAGATGGCGACTTGCCAGTCGCGCTTGTCCGCCGCCTCGATGGCGGGGAAGAGTTTCAACGCGCCCATGGAGCGCGAGAAGTCGTAGTGCTCGCGCTCGAAGCCGAAGGTTCCCGCCATGCCGCAGCAGGCGCTGTCGATGAGCTCCGCGGTGTAGCCGGGAACGGCGTTGAGCGCGGTGAGGGTGGGCGCCGCGCCGATGAGCGCCTTCTGGTGGCAGTGGCCGTGCACCTGGATCTTGGCGGAGGCGTCGGCGCGGAAGAGGGATGCCACGTCTTCTCCCGCGTCCACAAGCCGGGCGACCAGTTCATCGAGCATCACGGCGGACGAGGCGACGGCGGCGGCGCTCTCGCTGCGGAGCAGGTCGGGGTACTCGTCGCGCAGCATCAGCAAGCAGGAGGGTTCGGAGCCGACGATGGGGACGCCGCGCTTGGCGTAGGGCGCGAGGGCGTTCACGTTCTGGTTCGCCCACTGCCGCGCCTTGGCGAGCTGGCCCTTAGAGACGAGGGGGCGTCCGCAGCAGCGCTTGCGGTTGACGACGGTGACGGCGTAGCCCAGGGCCTCCAGCATGCGGACGGCGGCGCGGCCAACCTCGGGGTGCATGTACTCGGTGAAGGTGTCGTTGAAGTAGACGGCCTCGCCTCGCGGCGCGTGCTGCGGCGCGCGATGGCGCTTGAACCACGAAGAGAAGGAGCGCGCGGCGAAGCGGGGCAGAGGGCGGCGGCTCGATATGCCGAGGAAGCGCTCCGTGAGCCGCCGGACGACGGGCAGCGCGCTGAGCGTGTTGGTGAGCGGCGCGAGCGCTTGGCCGACGCGGCTCAGCAGGGCAATCTCGCCGAACGCCCGGACGCGCAGGGGGACGCGGCGGCCTTGCCAGCGCTTGGCGAGCACCTCCGCCTTCAGCTTGGCCATATCCACGTTGGAGGGGCACTCGGCCTTGCACGCCTTGCACTCGACGCACAGGTCGAGCGCCGCTTGGAGCCGGTCGCCGCGCAGCTCGGCGGCAGGCAGATTGCCGCTGAGAATCATGCGCAGCAGGTTGGCGCGTCCGCGGGTGGAGTGCTCCTCCTCGCGGGTGACCATGTATGAGGGGCACATGCCGCCGTCCATGCGGCGGCACGCGCCCTGGCCGTTGCAGAGCTCGACGTGCTCCGCGAAGCCGCCGTCCTCGGAGAAGTCCATGAAGGTCGGGAGTTCGATGTTCTTGGTCTCCGGGCTCAAGCGCAGAACCTCGCGGATGGCGGGCGTCTCGATAATCTTGCCGGGGTTCATCAGGCCGTCGGGGTCGAACGCCTGCTTAACTTCCTTGAAGGCTTGGTAGAGGTCGGGGCCGTACATGCGCTCCATGAAGGCGCCGCGCACGATGCCGTCGCCGTGCTCGCCGGAGAGGGAGCCGCCGAACTCGCGCACCAGGTCGGCGACCTGGGAGGCGATGCTCTCCATCTTGTCCAGTCCCTCTGCCGTCTTGACGTTGACGATGGGGCGGATGTGGAGGCATCCGGTGGAGGCGTGGCCGTAGTAGGCGGCCTCCGTGTCGTGGGCGCGGACGATCTCCTCGAACCGCGCCACGTACTGCGGCAGGAGTTCGGGAGAGACGGCGGTGTCTTCGACGTAGGGGAGCGGCTTCGCATCGCCCTTGACGGCCATGGCGAGGCCAAGGCCCGCCTCGCGGAGCGCCCAGATGTGGCGTTGGCGCGCGGGGTCGCCAGAGGCGACGACGGCGTAGCCGAGGTTGCGGCGCTGTAGGTCGGCCTTCAGCGCGTCGAGCTTGGCGTTCAGTTCGGCGGTCGAATCACCGTAGAACTCCACGAACACCAGGCTCTGCGGGTCGCCTTGCACCCAGTCCAGCAGGCGGCGGTAGCCGGGGTTGACGCGACAGTTGCGGATGATCATCTCGCCGATCATCTCGACCGCCGAGGGGCCGTGCTCGAGGATGGCGACCGTCGCCTCCATGGATTCCACTAGGCCGCGGAAGTGCACCACCGCCGTGCCGCGCATCTTGGGCGCGGGGACGAGGTTCACTTGCGCTTCCGTCACGACGGCGAGCGTGCCCTCCGAGGCGCCGATCATGCGCGTGAGGTTCATCGGCGCGCCGTCGGCGAAGTCGTCGAGGTTGTAGCCGGAGACGCGGCGGAGAATCTTGGGGAAGCGGCGCTCGATCTCGTCGCGGTTGGCGTGGGCGATGCGCCGTACTTCGCGGTAGAGCGCCCCCTCCAGTGTCCCTAACGCCATCCGCCGCTCCAACTCCTGTCCCCCGGCCGGGTCGAACCGCGCGCGGCTGCCGTCGGACAGCACCACGTTGACTTCGAGGATGTGGTCAAGCGTCTTGCCGTAGAGCACGGAGTGGGCGCCGCAGGAGTTGTTACCGATGCCGCCGCCGACGGTGGCGCGAGCGCTGGTGACGGGGTCAGGTGCGTACATCAGGCCGTGGGCGCGCACGGCGGCGGTGAGGTGATTGTTGACGATGCCGGGCTGGACGCGCGCCCAACGTTCCTCCGGCTGCAGTTCCACCATCTCGTGCATGTACTTGGAGAAGTCGAGCACCAGGGCGTGGTTGGTGGTCTGCCCGGCGAGGCCGGTGCCGCCGCCACGCGGGAGGATGGGCACACCGTGCTCGCGCGCCGTCCGAACCGCTGCCTCTACGTCGTCCGCCGAGCGGGGGAGCACGACGCCGACCGGCTCCATCTGGTACATGGAGGCGTCGGTGGCGTACAGCGCGCGCGAGTAACGGTCGAGGCGTACCTCTCCGGCGACCTCGCGCCGGAGCCGCTGGGCAATCTCGGCCAGCTCCTCCTCGCCGAGGGCGGCAGCCTTGCGGACGCTTTCGTAGAGCAGCGGCATAGGGTGTCGGGCTCCTCTCGCGGTCATTCTAGCGCAGCGCGCCTTATGGGGACGGCGGAGAGGGGGGCGGGCGGCGTAGTAGACTGCTGAGAGTGGTTGCGGAGCGGAGAGGAAGAGCTAGTGGGGCGGCGCCGCGCGTAGCGCGCGGCGAGGGGATGAGCGCGGCGGCGCGGGCAGGCGCGGATGGGGGCTAATCCGTTAGGCGAGGCGAAGGCGCCCTCGCGCTGGCTGATGCTGGCGCTGGTGTGGCTGGCCTATGCCAGTTTCGGGCTGACCGCGGGCAGTTTGCCGCCGCTGGTCGGCTCCATCACCGATGACCTGGGCGTCTCCAGCACGCAGATGGGCTTGGTGTTGGGCGCGTGGCAGCTGGTCTACATCGGGACAGCGACGCCGCTTGGCGCGGCGGTCGATCGCTTCGGCGTGCGCCGCTCGATAGGCGCGGGGCTGGCGGTGATTTGGCTCTCGCTCGCCCTGCGCGGCCTCGCCGTGGACTTCTTCACGCTGTTCGGAGCGGTGGCGCTGTTCGGGTTCGGCGGGCCGATCATCTCGACCGGCGCACCGAAGATGGTCTCGCAGTGGTTCGGGGGAGGCGAGCGGGGCCTGGCGGCGGGCATCTACAACACGGCGCCCGTGAGCGGCGTGGCGGTTGGGCTTGCGACAGCGCCGACGCTCGTCGAGCCGCTGACGGGCAGTTGGCGCGGCGTATCGCTCGTCTACGGCGCGGCGGTGCTGGTCGTCTTGGCCGTCTGGTGGATGTTCGCCCGCGACGCGGGAACGACCGCCGAGACGTCCGCCCCCGCCCCCACCGGCAGCAAGAGTTCCAGCGCGGCGCGGGAGCTGCTGCGCCTGCGCAACGTGCGGGTCATCCTGCTCTTCGCCGTAGGCTCGTTCACTATCAACCATGGCTTGCAAAATTGGCTGCCGACGCTGCTGCGGGACGACGGCATGACCGCCGCGCAGGCGGGCGCGTGGACGGCGGCGGCGACGCTGGCCGGAGCGGGCGGGCTGCTGCTGATCCCCAGCCTGGCGCGCTACGGCTCGCGCAGGTGGGCGTTGGCCGTCTTGTTGGTCGTGACGGCCGTCTCGACGCTGGGGTTGGGCACGATGAGCGGCGGCGCGCTCGTCGGCGCGATGATGGCGGGGGCGGTGGTGCGCAGCGGCCTGGTGGCGATAGCGTTGCTGGTGCTGATGGAGACGCGAGGCGTGGGCGCGTTGCGGATGGGCACGGCGGCAGGCCTCTATTTCGCGGTGGCGGAAGTCGGCGGCTTCGGCGGCCCGTTCCTGCTAGGGGTGGTGCGCGACGGCACGGGCGGCTTGGCGGCGGGGATGCTGGCGCTCGCGGGCTTGGCGGCGGCGCTGGCGCTGCTGATGCCGCTGGTGCGGGAGCCGAGAGAGGCGCGCAAAAATCTATGATTTAAGCTTGCGGTTGACGCGCGACTGAATGGCTTCAATGTTTAGTAGGTGTTCGACGAGATAGTCGAGATTCTCTTGCCTGTCGTTCGCTCTGATATCGACGATTGCCTGATAGTCTATCCGTAACAGATCACAGAATTCACGCCCAGTCATTGCCTCTTCAGTGCCAATCATCCCTTTGAAGCCTTGCTGTATCTCTTCCCGAGTATTCGCATTGAATCCGCAAATCTTGCTGTGCCTTTGATAGTATTTGAGTACATCTGCATTGATTGCGAGAAATTCAACAAGGTTCGTATGTTCCTTTGCCGATGATTTGGTGTCGAATTCATGGCCATCCTTCAGTTCGATAACATAGCATTGCTGTGCTGTACGGGTGCGCTCGAAAACCATGAAGTCTGGTTCGATGTTGTTGCCGACCACGCGTTTGGCGACTTTTATCACCTTCTTGGTCGCCACCTTGACTCCTGGCTGCATGATTTGGTCGGACAAGAATTCGTCCAAATCTTGGATCAGCGAACTCTCCAACTCTTTAGTGATGAGGTTCTCCAGCTCGAGGCCGCTGCGAATGATGAGCGATTGCACGCGACTGAGCAGCATGCTCAGTTCTTCGTTCCCGAAGCAGCGCACGTACGCGGCGGCACCGCCTTTCTTGAACGGTCTGCCTGGCGTTTCGCTGAGTTTCGCCATATCGCTAGCCCTGGATATCGCAGCCGAGGAAGTTCCTGCCGCGCCGCTGGCAGGCTTCCAGGACGGAAAATGAGCCTGCGGCGGGGTCGAGCACTAGGCCGTCCACGCCGGTCACTGCTTCTAGGAGTTCCGCTTGGAGTTCGATGGGCTTGTTGTGCGGGTGGGTCTTGCGGGGTATCCGTTCCCGCCAGACATCGGGGATGTCGCGGGTCGTCCATACCCCCTTCGCCCGCTTAGGCTCCTTTTGGAGAATGACGCAAAATTCGCTCCGATGGCGCGTCCGATAGCCCAAGCCGACGGCCTCTTTGTCCCACGTCACCATATCGACCACATTCAGCGCCGTCCCGTCTATCCAGCGGCGGAAGTCGCTGCACAGGTGGAACTTGTCCATCCAGAGGAAGAGGTGACCGGACGGAATCAGCACGCGGGATATCTCTTTGGCGAATCGCATGATGGTCGATTCGCTCATCTGAGGCAGTTCGACTCTGACGTGGTTGCGGCTGGTCTTCTCGTTGCCGTACTTCATCTTGTCGTAGACGCCGCGGAATTGCGGGTCGAAGAACGTCGCCGCCACGCTGCCCCCTGGCAACTTCCCCAGCAGTTCGAGGCCGTCCATCTTCAACCGCGTGTTCAGCGCCAAGTCCGGAGGCAGCTCCACCGGGGGGCACTGAAGCGTCTGCACGCTCGAGAATACGCCGAGCGTAGCGTGGCGATTCGTGTGGACTTCTACGAGCGCCATCCTAGCCTCCTGTGCGAGATCGGCGGCACGCTAGCACGCCTGCTTCCCGTAGCCAAAGGGCATATGTCATTGCCTCCCCCTAGAACCAGCCCTGCCCCTTGATCACGCCGCGCAGGAAGGCCACTTGGCCGACATGCTGGACGTTGTCGCCCAGGATGAGGGCGAGCATCGTGCCGAGTGTCATCGGCGGAGCGCCGGGGCGGAGAGAGGGATGCTCCGCGTCGAGGTCGGCCTCGCTGAGGGAGGCGGCGAAGGCGCCGGTGCGCTCGCGGACGGCGTCGTAGAAGGCCAGCAGCGTCTCCACGCTCTGCGGGTCGAAGGCGTGGACGTTGTCGGGCGTCCACTGGACGGAGTCATCGCTGATGCCGAACTTGGCCGCCCAGCCGTTCTCGTTCCACTCCGTCTCCTTGCCCTGGACGCGCGAGAGGACATTGTCCTGAACACGGGTCAGGTGCATCACCATCCACCCGATGGGGTTGCTGCCCGGCCCGGCGGGCTGGGCGCGCAGGTCGGCGGGCTCGAGGCCGTCCAGGCTGCGCTTGAGCGTAGCCTCTGCGCGGTCGAGAGCGGCGAGGAAGAAGTCGGCGGCGTTCATAGTCGCTCCTTTGGGGCGAGGATGCGGGCGGTTAGGCGTTCTGCCAGCCGAAGCCGTGCCAGTGGCCGCGCAGGTAGATGACCTGCCCGGCGTGCTGCGTGTTGTCGTTGACGACGCTGACGAGGCGGACGGCGACGGTGGGGCGTGGGTCCCACTGCGATTCGTCGAGGACGTGGTCGAGGTCTTCGGGGCGCAGCGCGGCGAGGTACTCCTTGCTGCGCGAGAAGACGGCGTCGTGGTGGGCGAGGAGAAGGTCGGCGCTCTCGACGGAGAATTCGGCGACCTGAGCGGGCGTCCACCCGAACCCCACGTCGTTGGCGGAGGGCATGCCGAATCGCTCGTGCCAGCCCTCCGCCGTCCAGGCAGCCTCGCGCCCGGCTAGGCCGGAGAGATGGTTGTCCTGCACGCGCGTCAGATGCCAAGCCAACCACGCCATGGAGTTGGCGTCGGCGCTGGGCATCTTACGCAGCGTCTCCGCGTCCACCCCGGGCAGGCAGCGGTGGAGCGTGTCGCGGACACGGGACAGGGCGTCGGCGATGAGTGCGGCGCCTTCCATACGGGGCCTCCTTCGGCGGGTTGTGGCGGGCACGACTATAGCAGGATGCGGCGCTTCGGCGGGGCGCGGCGCGCCGGGCCTGGGAGGGACGGCGGTGGTATGATGCGCCGCCGGGGGGCACGCTCTATGGCGCTACGCCGTGTCGATACCCACGTCTTGCCTGCGCAGCGCGCCACGGTGAGCGCCGCTTGGCTCGAGCGGACGGCGGCGGCGGCGCTGGAGGCGGTCGATCCGGGCGGCGCCGTGGGCGTGAGCGTGGTGGCGGCGGACGACGCGACACTCCGCGACCTGAACCGCCGCTTCCGCGGGCTGGACGAGGTTACGGACGTGCTGTCGTTCGGCGCGCGCGGCGAAGGCGAGGCAGCGCCGGACGGCCCGGCCTTCCCCGCCGCGCCAGGGGAGGAGTCGATCGGAGAGGTGGTGGCGTCGTTGCCGCAGGCGGCGCGGCAGGCGCGGGAGCGGGGCGCGGCCATGGAGGAGGAGCTGGCGCTGCTGGTGGTGCACGGCGTGCTGCATCTGTGGGGCTACGAGCACGGGGTGCCGGAGGAGGCGGAGGCGATGCAGGCGATGGAGCGGGCGGTGTTGGCGGGGCTGTTCGGGGCGGAGGCGCGGGCGTGAGCGAGGTGCTGTACCGCAAGTGGCGGCCTACACGGTTCGCAGACATCGTGGGGCAGCCCGCGATCACGCAGACGCTCAGCCACGCGGTGGCGTCGGGGCGAACGTCGCACGCCTACCTCTTCTGCGGGCCGCGGGGAACGGGCAAGACGAGTTCGGCGCGGGTGGTGGCCAAGGCGATCAATTGCCTGGGACGCCAGGAGGGCGCCGCCGACCCTGACGGGACGTGCGCCATCTGCAAGGCGGTGGACGCAGGGAACTTCGTAGACCTGATCGAGGTGGACGCGGCGTCGAACCGGGGCATCGACGAGATGCGCGACCTGCGGGAGAAGGTGCGGTTCGCGCCGACGCTGGGGCGCTACAAGGTGTACATCATCGACGAGGCGCACGCGATCACGGGCCCGGCGGCGGACGCATTTCTGAAGACGCTGGAGGAACCGCCCCCTAATACGGTGTTCATCCTCGCCACGACGGAGCCGCACCGCCTCCCGGCTACTATCGTCTCGCGCTGTCAGCGCTTCGACTTCCGCCGCATCTCCACTGCGGACGTAGCCGAGCGGCTGCGCGAGATCGCCGGCCACGAGGGCGTGGAGGCGGAGGCGGAGGCGCTCCACACCATCGCGCGTGCGGCGGGCGGGAGCCTCCGCGACGCGACGAACCTGCTCGACCAGCTCATCACCGCCTACGGTGTCCACCTCACCCTCGAGCAGGTGCGCGAGCTGCTGGGGCTTGGCGGCGAGGAGCGCGCCCTTGCCCTGGTGAAGCATCTGCTGGGGGGCAACACGCCGCAGGCGTTGGAGGCGATCAACCATGCGTCGGCGGAGGGGCTCGACCTGCGGCCGCTGCACCGCATGACGGTCGATCTGCTGCGCGCGGCGCTGTTGGCCAAGAGCGGCGTGCGCAACGCGGTGGACCTGTCGAAGGAGGTTCAGACGGAGGTGGGCGGCCTGGCGAGCCGCGTGTCCGCCGAGCAGATGGTGCGGGCGCTGCGCTTGTTCGGGGGCGTGTCGCTGCGGCACGATCAGCCGTCGCCGCTGCCGTTGGAGTTGGCCGTGGTGGAGTTGGGGATGGAGCCGGAGCCTCCGCCGTCCGCGCCGCCGCCGGTTCGCGCGCCCGCCCAGAGCGGAGCCTCGGCGCCTGCCGCCGCGCCGCCGAGAGCACGGGCACCTCAGGCCGCTCCGCCTCAGCCCACCGCGCGGCCTGCCCAACCGGCGCCGCGAGCCGCGTCTGCGCCGTCCGCGCCGGCCAACGGGAGCGGCGCGCCGCCGTCCACTCCGGAGGGTCGGTTGGCCGCGCAGTGGCCGGCCATCCTGCGGTCGATGAGCCGCGCGCCGCGAGCGAAGTACGACGTTGGCGCGTTGCTGCGCAGCGCGCGCGACCACCGCCTCGAAGGGGACGCGCTGGTGGTGCGGTTCCCTCACCGCTCCAACAGCGAGCGGTTGCAGGAGGAGTTGGAGTCGCCGGCGTGCCGCTTGGAGGTGGAGCGTATCTTGAGCGAGGCGTTGGGCGCGCCTTTCGGTCTGCGAGTGGAGGCGGAGGAGGGATCGGGCGAGAATGGGCCTCGGCAGGGCGGGCACCTGGTGCGCGCGGCTATGAGCCTCGGCGGGCAGGTGGCGCCGGAGCCGGAACCGGAGCCTGCGCCCGCGCCGCCGATTCCAACGGAGGAGACTGACAATGCGGATGCGTAAGGGGGGTTCGGCGAAGAACCTGATGCGCCAGGCGCAGGGGCTCCAGGAGCAGTTGGCGAAGGCGCAGGAGGAGATCGCGAAGGCGACGGTGGAGGGATCGGCCGGGGGCGGCGCGGTCAAGGTCGTGGCGACGGGAGGGCTGACTATCCAATCGGTCGCCATCGACCCGTCGGCGGTGGACCCGGAGGACGTGGAGATGCTGCAAGACCTGGTGCTGGCGGCGTCGAACGAGGCGCTGGCGAAGGCGCAGGCGTTGGCGAACCAGCGGCTGGGCACGTTGGCCGGGGGGCTCGGCCTGCCGGGGCTGCCCTAGCATGACGCAAGGACATCCGTCGTTGGCGGCGCCGGTCGCGCGCCTCATCGAACAGTTCCACAAGCTGCCGGGCATCGGCCCCAAGTCGGCGCAGCGCCTCGCCTACTACATGGTGCGCATGCCCGCGGCGGAAGCGGAGGCGCTGGCCGAGGCGGTGCTGTCGGTCAAGGAGCGCACCACCTTCTGCTCGCAGTGCCAGAACATCACGGAGCACGACCCGTGCTCGGTGTGCGCGGACGAGCGGCGCGACCGAACGCGCGTCTGCGTGGTGCAGGAGCCGCTGGACGTGCTGGCGATGGAGCGCACCGGCGTCTACAACGGCCTCTACCACGTGCTGCACGGCGTCATCGACCCGATGAGCAACATCGGCCCCGACGATCTGCGCATCCGCGAGCTGCTGGCGCGCTTGGCTGGCGGCGCGGTGGAGGAGGTGATCCTGGGCACGAACCCGAACGTGGAGGGGGAGGCGACGGCGATGTACGTGCAGCAGTTGGCCGCGCCGTTGACGGGGCGGGTGAGCCGCTTGGCGCGCGGTCTGCCCGTGGGCGGCGACCTCGAGTATGCCGACGACCTAACGCTGGCGCGGGCGTTCCAGGGGCGGGAGCAGGTGACGTAGGGGCGGCGTGGGCTACGCGCCTTACTACGCCTCCGCAGCCTTTCCCCGCCCCCGCCTAGGCGATGCTGACGCCGACTAGCCGCCCGATGCCGTAGGACACCGCGACGGCGACCGACGCGAGGCCGATCATCTCCGCCGACGTGCGCAGCATGGGCGCGGACGTGAGCGACGCGCGCCAGGCGCTCACCGCCGCCAGTCCCGCCGCCGTCGCGCCCAGCCCCGCGGCCAAAGCGGCTAGACCGTCGAGGAATAGATAGGGCGCCACGGGCAGGAAGGCGGCTGCGCCGAAGGAGGAGGCCATCACCAGCGCCGACAGCCTCGGACGCGGCGGCTGGTCGGGGAAGCCCAGCTCGTCGGTCATCATCACCTGCACCCAGCGCTCCTCATTGCGCGCGACGGCCTTCACCACCTCGTCCAGCAGCGGCCCGCTGATGCCCTTAGCCTCGAAGATGCGCCGCGTCTCCGCCAGCTCGTCCTCCCGCATGTGGCGCACCTCCCAGCGCTCGCGACGCTCCTCGGCCTGGCGGAACTCGCGCTCGCTCTTGGCCGACACGTAGGCGCCTAGCCCCATCGAGACGGCGCCCGCCACCAGTCCGGCGACGCCGCCCAGCAGCACGACGGCGCTGTCCTGCGCGCCTCCCGCCACCGCCGCCACCAGCGCGGCGTTGGAGACGAAGCCGTCGTTGGCGCCGAACACCACCTCGCGCAGCAGGCCGCCCTCGGGGCGGTGCTGCTCGTCGGCACCGTGGCCGCGCCCGTGCGCCGCCCAACCGCCGCCGGGCAGCAGCGCCCGCGCCGCCCGCGCCAACAAGCCACCGCGATTAGGGTCCGAGGACACGCGCGCCTCCAGGTGGGATAGGGACTTAGTCTACACGCGGAGCGCGCCGGTTCCGCCCAATCCCCCTCCTACCCCGCTTGGCGTTCCACGAACCCCGCCTTGCGGCGCCAGTGCGGGTTCACCTTCACCCACAGCTCCAGGTAGACGGGACGGCCTGCTAGCGTTTCAAGGGCGGGGCGGGCGGCTACGCCCACCTGCTTGATGGCCGCGCCCCCGCTGCCGATGAGCAGGCGCTTCTGCGAGGCGGAGGCTACGTAGACGACCGCGCGCACCAGGTCGGGCGCCCTGCCCTCGCGCCGCTCGAACTCCTCCACCTCGACGGCTACGTCATAGGGCACCTCGTCGCGGTACTGGGCGAAGACGTGCTCGCGGACGATCTCGGCCATCAGGAAGGAGGCGGGCCTGTCCGTCAGCAGGTCGGGCGGGAAGATGGGCTCCTGCTCCGGCAATAGGGCGGCCAACTCCGCCGTGAGCAGGTCGGCGCCGTCGTCGGTGAGGGCGCTGACGGGGACGATGCGCTCGAAAGGGTAGGCTTGGGCGTAGCGCTCCATCACGGGCAGTAGGCGGCTCTTCGCGGCCGTGTCGATCTTGTTGAGCACCAGCAGGGCCCGCGCCTTGGCCGTCTTGAACTGTTCGATGAACGCCAGCTCCACGTCGCCCGGCATGCGCGGCTCGACCACCAGCGCGGCGAGGTCGGCCTCTGCGAGGGCGGAGGCGACGTGGCGCTTCATAGCCGCGTCGAGGCGGTCGCGTCCGCGCCGCAGGTAGCCGGGGGTGTCGAGCAGGGCGGCTTGGAATCCGCCGCCGTTGAGCACGCCGAGGAGCTTGTGGCGCGTGGTGTGGGGCTTCTCGCTGACGATGGAGACCTTCTCGCCGACCAGGGCGTTGAGGAGCGTGGACTTGCCCGTGTTGGCGCGGCCCACGATGGCGACGAATCCGCTGCGGAAGGTCATGGCGCGGCTAGCGGCGGGGCGAACGGGGGATTGGAGCGGGCGATGGGATTCGAACCCACGACAGCCTGCTTGGGAAGCAGGTACGCTACCACTGCGTCACGCCCGCACGCTTCCCATTCTACGGCGCGAGGCGCGCTTGGGCTACCCATACCGCGATCCCCACGCCGAGCAATCCAAACAGGCCGAAGCTGCCGTAGAGCAGCAGCGGCAACAGCACGGGGGCGGTCGCCAGCAGCGCTCCGCCCGCCGCGATGTACTGGTAGGGACGCCCGCGCCGCCGGTTCACCGCGCTCGACACCACCTCGCCCACGACGTAGCCGAAGGCGACCATCAGGAAGAGGAAGAGGAATCCGTTGCCGAAGAAGCGGGCGAGGATGGACAGCAGGATGGCGCCGCCGAATCCGGCTGCCGCCGCCGCGCCGAGGCCGCGCGCCACGTAGTCAGGCGAGACGCGGTAGGTAGGCAGGGGCGCAGGCGAGGCGCACTCTTTGCATCGCACGCCGACGGGGTGCTGGCCCATGCAGTCGGTGCAAATCGACTTGCCGCAGCGCCCACACGAGAGGCGCGTCTCGCGTTCGGGATGCCAGTGGCAGACTAGCGGGCCGCCTTGCTCCTGCTGCTCGCTGCTCATCGGCGCGCCGCCTCGCCGCCTTGGTTGACCCATTGGTCGTGGTCGGCGATGTCGCGGTCGTAGAGCAGGCGGTTGTACAACAGCCGGGGCATAGGCGTCCCGCTCGCGTTGGAGCTGTTGGAGACCAGGCGCTTGGCGGCGGCGATGGCTAGGACGCCGGCGGTGAGGCTTGTCCCACAACACCGCCCAAAGGGGCAGGGAGGCGAGGCCGACGAGCACCCAGACGGGGGAGTTGCCGGTGAGGCGCCAGCCCATCGTGGCGATGATGATGAACATCGCCAACTCTAATCGCGCCATGGCGATGAGCACGCCGACTGTGGGCGCGATGCCGCGTCCGCCCTGGAAGCCGAGGAAGATCGACCAGTTGTGGCCTGCGATGGCGAGGAGGCCCGCCGCCGCTTGCCACTCCAGTTCCAGGCCCAGGGCGTACCGCGCCAGGTAGATGGACGTCATCCCCTTGGCGAACATATCGAATGCGCCTACGGGGAAGAGCCAGAATCGCCCCACCTGCTGCCAGACGTTGGACGCGCCCGCGTTCTTGGAGCCGACGGTGCGCAGGTCTACGCCTTTGACGACGCGGCCAACGACATAGGCGGCGTTCACGGAGCCGAGCAGGGAGGCGTAGAGAAGAGCGAAGGCAATCTTGACGGACTCGTCCATAGCGGCGCTAGATTAGCCCCGCCTCCCCGCCGAGGCTAGGCGCTCCAACTCCGCTACGACGCTCAACGGCGGCCCCGCCGAGCCCGGCAGCTGCTCGCCCGGCGCGCCGAAGGCGTGATAGTCGCTGCCGCCGCAGGGCAGCAGCCCCAGGCGGTCCGCAAGCGAAAGAAGGCGCTGGCGCGTCTCCGCGTCGAAGTTGGCATAGTGCGCCTCGAAGCCGACGACGCCTATCTCCGCGAGCCTCGGCAGCAGGCGTTCGTAGTCCTTGGCGTAGACGGGGTGCGCCAGCACAGCCGCGCCGCCCGCGTGCTTGATCATCTGCACCGCGTCCTCCAGGCTGATGTGCGGACGCGCCACGAAGGCCGTGCCGCCGTCGTTGAGGTAGCCGTCGAAGGCGCCGCGCACACTGGCGATGTAGCCGCGCTCCACCATCGCCTGAGCGACGTGGGGCCGTCCGACGCTCGCGCCGTCGGCGATGGCGAGCACCCGCTCCCACTCCACAGGCTTGCCGATATGAGCCAGGCGCTCGACCATTCGTTCGCCGCGTTGCTCGCGCTCCTCGCGGAAGGCGCGCAGACGCTCCTGCAAGGCGGCGTCGGCACGGTCGAAGAAGTAGCCGAGCAGGTGCAAGTCCCCTCCCTCGTCCAGCGGGCTGTCGGCGCTGATCTCGATGCCGGTGATGAGACGCAGGCCCGGGTGGCGGGCGGCCTCTCGCTCCGCCTCGTCCAGCCCTTCGGTCGAGTCGTGGTCGGTGACGGCGGCGACGGACACGCCGCGCTCCGCGAGCAGGCGCACCAGCTCGGCAGGCGAGAGCCTTCCGTCGGACGCGGTGGTGTGGAGGTGGAGGTCGGCGCGTTCCTCGCGGGCGCTCACGGCGTCACTCTGTCCACGCGGCGGATCTGCTTGGCGAGGCCGGTGAGGTCGTCCAACTCCACCAGGACGGAGTTGAACTGGACGGGGCCTGCGCCGCTGGCGACATTCAGACGGCGCGGCATAGCGGTGAGGAAGCGCGC
>JAGWBE010000054.1 GCA_021296055.1 Dehalococcoidia bacterium
TGGGGGATGCCCCCACGCCCCCAGCCGAGGGGCGCCCTTCGAGTTCCCTCAGGGCGAGCGGAGGGGGAGAGAAGCTGCCTGCGTGAATCGAGGCGAGTTTCCTCAGGGCGAATGGGGAGCATGGTGATTAGTACGCCAGCAGCTCGCGCAGCGCCCCGGCGACCTTGTCCGCGGTGGGCATGAAGGCGCTCTCAAGGGTGGGCGCGAACGGCATCGCCGGGATGTCCAGTCCCGCGCAGCGCATCACCGGCGCGTCCAGGTGGCCGAACGCGCCCTCCACGATGAGCGCGCTCACCTCCGCGCCCACGCCTCCCGTGCGGTTGTCCTCGTGAACGATCAGCGCCCTGTTCGTCTTGCGCACCGACTCCAACACCGTCTCCGCGTCGATGGGCCGCACCGAGCGCAGGTCGACTACCTCCACGTTCGCGCCCTCCCCGGCCAGCGTCTCGGCGGCTTGCAGCGCGTAGTGGACGGTCAGGCCGTAGGAGACGACCGTCGCGTCCGACCCTTCCCGCTTCACGTCCGCCGCGCCGATGGGCAGCGCGTAGTCGCCGTCGGGCACGTCGCCGCGGACGGAGCGGTAGGTGCGCTTGTGCTCGAGGAAGATGACCGGGTCGTCGTCGCGGATGGCCGCCTTCAGCAGCCCCTTCGCGTCGAACGGCGTCGCGGGCGTGACCACCTTCAGCCCAGGCGTGTGCGCGAAGTACGCCTCCACCGATTGGGAATGGAACAGCCCGCCGCGGACGTGTCCGCCGTAGGGGCTGCGGATGACCATCGGCACGTGAACGCCCCCGTAGGTTCCGTAGCGCGCTCGCGCCGCCTCCCCCACAATCTGGTTCATCGCGGGCCAGATGAAGTCCGCGAACTGCATCTCCGCCACCGGCCGCATCCCCGCCATGGCCGCCCCCATCGCGATGCCCGCAATGGACGACTCCGCCAACGGCGTGTCGATGACGCGCTCCTCTCCGAATTCGTCCACCAGCCCCTGCGTCGCAAGGAACACGCCTCCGCGCCGCCCCACGTCCTCCCCCATCACGAACACCGACGGATCCCGCTCCATCTCCTCGCGGAGAGCCTGGCGCACGGCCTCGATGACGGTGAGCGCGGGCATGCTAACGGCCGTCCGCCGCGTACAGATGATCGAGCACGTCCGCCGCGCTCGGATAGGGCGCCGCCTCCGCCGCGTCCGTCGCCTCGTCCACCTCTCGCCGCGCCGCCTTGCGCAGCTCGGCGTCCCGCTCGGGCGTCAGCACCCCCTCGGCCAGCAACCGCTCTTGGAGCTTGGCGAGCGGGTCGCGCTTCTTCCCCTCCTCCACCTCCTCCCGGTTGCGATAGGTCGAATCGTCGTCGTCGCTCGTATGCGGCAGGTAGCGCTCCACGTCGAACTCGACCAGCGACGGTCCGCCTCCCCGCGCGGCGCGCAGCACGGCTTGGGCGGTGGCGGCGTAGGCGGCGGCGACATCGGTGCCGTCCACCGTCACTCCCGGCATGCCGTAGGCGGCGGCGCGCTCGGCCACGCGGTCGATCGCCATCTGCTTGTGCAGCGGCACGGAGATCGCGTAGCCGTTGTTCTCGACCATGAACAGCACCGCCAGGTTGTGGACGGAGGCGAAATTCATCGATTCGTGAACGTCTCCCTGGCTGGCCGCGCCGTCCCCCAAGTACACTGCCGTCACCGTCGGCTCCCGCCGCAGCTTGGCGGCCAGCGCCCAACCGACGGCCTCCGGCACGTGCGACCCCACCACGTTGGACAGGTTCATGAATCCGCGTCCCACGTCCGCGCCGTGGAGCGGGAACTGGCGAGCACGGCTGATGGGCTCGCCCTCCTTGGCCAGGAACCCCAGCATCACCTCTCGCATCGTCAACCCCTGGGCTACGCACACGCCCATGTCGCGGTAGTAGGTGAAGCAGAAGTGGCGCGCGGCGTGCTTGCGCAGCGCCCACACGCTGCCCAGCTGCGCCGCCTCGTGTCCCTGGCAGGAAGCCACCGGTTCAGTATCCACACCCGCTCGTCCAGCGCGCGCACGCGCACCATCGCGGCGTAGAGGTCGAGGAGGTCTTCGGGGCCGAGGGGCTCCACCCCGGCGGGCGCGGATCGGGCCTGCTGCATGGCGCGGCGATTATAGCGGCTAGAATCGGGGGATGGAGCAGCCTCCCTTCGTCCTCGTCCGCGTCCATGAGGTCGCCCTCAAGCGCGGCAACCGCAGGCGCTTCATGCGCGTCCTTACGGACAACCTCCGGCGGGCGACCGCCGGGCTCGGCGTGCGCAGCGTGGAGGCCGACCACCTGGTCGCGCGCCTGACCCTAGCGGACGACGCCGACTGGCCCACCCTGCGCGACGCTCTGGCCAAGACGCCCGGCGCGGTCAAGTTCACCTCCGTCTACCGCGCCGACCTTGACTACGACGAGGTAGCCGCCCTCGTCGCACGCGTCGCCAAGGCGCGCCGCTTCTCCACCTTCCGCATCAGCGCGCGCTTCCCCCTCACCTCGCGCGAGATGAACGTAAGTCTCGGCGCGCTGGTCGAGCACGAAACCCGCGCCCGCGTCGACCTCACCCGCCCTGACCTCAACATCCGCGTCGATGTCTTCGCAAGCGGCGCGTTCGTATGGACGGACGAGGAACCGGGCGCGGGCGGCCTGCCCGTCGGCACGGGCGGGCGCGTGGCGGTGCTGATGTCCGGCGGGATCGACTCCCCCGTGGCCGCTTGGCGCATGATCCGGCGAGGCTGCCGCGCAACGCTCGTCCATTTCCACTCCTTCCCCCTAGTCGAGGGGCGCTCGCGGGAGAAGGCGCGCGAGCTGGCCGCCGCCCTCAACGCCTACCAGCTGGACACGCGCCTCTACCTCACGCCCTTTGCCGACGTGCAGCGCGCTATCATTCTCTCTACGCGGGGGCCTCTGCGCGTCGTCGCCTACCGCCGATTCATGATGCGCATCGCCGAGGCCGTCGCCCGCCGCGAGGGCGCGCAGGCGCTGGTGACGGGCGAGAGCCTGGGGCAGGTCGGCTCACAGACCCTGGCCAACATCGCCACAGTAGGCGAGGCGGCGGCGCTGCCGGTGCTCCGCCCTCTCGCCGGTATGGACAAGGTGGAGATCATCGACCAGGCGCAGGCCATCGGGACATACGAGACATCCATCCTCCCTGACGAAGACTGCTGCTCCCTGTTCGTCCCTCGCTCCCCCTCGACGGCGGTGAGCGTAGAGGAGGCGCGCGCCGTCGAGCGCAACTTGGACGTGGAGGCGCTCGTGGCGCAAGCGGTCGAGGCGGCGGAGGTAGTCGAATACCATGTTGGCAGCCGGACTGTAGACGCATAAGACCTGCCCGCTACGCAGCCCTCCTCTACGACATGCCCACCCCACCCCGCCCCAGCGAGACCTCAATAGCGCCCCAGCGCGACTCCGCCGCGCGGAACGCCGGCCTGTTGCTCCTCCTGACCGCGGCGGCGAGCGCTGTGATGGCCTTCGCCCGCGTCTCCGCCGACGCCGACCAACCCACCCTCCTCGAATCCCTCCACGTCATCGCGGTCAACAAGGCGATGTACAGCATCAGCGGCGCCGCGAGGCTCGCCTCCGGGCTAACGCTGCTCGCCGCGCATGGTTCCTTCTCCGGGCGTGGAGCGTTCGAGAGCGTATGGGCGCGCCGCTCGTCCCTTACCTGTTCATCGCGTCGGGCGCGTTCACAGCCCTATCCGGCCTGTGCGCGCTTGGCCTCGCCGCGTCCACGCCGAGCGCATCCGAGGCCGCCACCCTCGCCGCCGTAGACGCCTCGACCGAGACCATCGCCTACCTCCGATGGCTCACCGGCAAGGTAGGTTTCGCCGCCGCAGGATTGGCGCTGCTAGGGGCGGCGCGGAGCCAATGGGCGGGCGGCGGCGCTATGCGGCGCATCGCCCCCGCGTCCGCTCTCATAGGCGCCGCTATGCAATTCATCTGGATAGACGCGGCCACGCTCATGCACCAGATCGTCGGCATCGCGTTCTTCGCGTGGATTGTGCTGATGGGCGCGATGCTGGCCGCGGGGCGGGGAGAGCGCCAGTTTGCGGGGGAACGCGACGCTTCGTAGCCGCCCTTTCCGTCTCGTCGGGGCAGGAGCGGCGCCTACCCTACGCGTTGCGTTGTAGGGACAGGTTTGAAACCGTCCCTACTCGTCCCTGCCAAGGAGGCATTGCCCGCCCTGCCTCCCCTACCCCAGGAACTCGGCGGCGACTTGGCAGAACTCCTCGGGCTTGCGGGCTAAGGGGATGTGCTCGCCTTGATCGATGAGGATGAGTTGGCCGTTGGGGAGGAGGTCGGCGGCCTGCTTGCCGTGCTCCGGGCCGATGATGCGGTCGTCCGCGCCCCACACGACGAGCGTAGGCGCCTGCACCTCCGGCAGGCGGTCGGGGAGCCAGAACGCCTTGCGCATCGCCGGGTCGTTCACGTAGGCGAGGACGGCGGTGTACGCCTCCGCCAGGCCGGGGCGTTCCATGCGCGCCATCTGCTCGTCCACCATCGCGTCGCTTACGTCGAACTCCGGGCCGAACGTGTTCTCCAACGAGCGGCGCGCCGCCTCGCGGTCGGGCAACTTGTAGTTCTGGGGCGGCGTGGGCGCGGTGGGGTTGAGGCCGGCAGTGTTGACGAGGATGAGTTTGCCGACGCGCTCGGGGCGCTGGTGCGCGACGAGGGCGGCGATCCAGCCGCCGAGCGTGTGGCCGACGAGGTGCGCGTGGTCGATGTCGAGTGCGTCGAGGAAGCCGACGGTCGACTCCGTCCACGCCTCGAAGGAGTAGCCGGACGCGGGGCGGTCGGACCATCCCCATCCGAAGCGATCGAACGCGATGACGCGGTAGCGATCGCCCAGGATGCGCATAGCCGGGACGAACTGGTCGGCGGAGGCGTCGAAGCCGAGGCCGGCCTGGAAGACGATAGGGTCGCCCTGCCCCGCCTCGATGTAGCGCAGGCGCCGCCCGCCCACCTCGACGAACCTGTCCTCCGATATGGCGGCCATGTCCCCTCCTTTGCGAGCAGTGTCGGCGAGGCGGATTCTACCCGGCGGCAGGGCGAGCGCAATGGGGAGGGGGCTAGCAGGGGGGCGCGCTCTTGACGCCTCGGCCTGGCGCACGCGTACTATGGGGTGAAGGAGAACCCCAATGGCTGACCGCCTCGACGACCTCAAGCGTTTCTACAATCTGCTCCACCGCCTCGCGGAGCGAACCCGCGGCCCCAGGCGCCTGGCGGATGCCGACTGGGACAAGGACTTGCCGGTGCGGGGCGTCTACTTCTTCTTCGAAGAAGGTGAGATGCGCTCGGACAGCGGCTCCGGCCCCCGGGTGGTGCGCGTAGGCACGCACGCAATTCATGACAGACCAGGGAAGGGCACTAGGCTACAGGGTCGCCTCTCTAATCATCGCAAAGACTACGGGAAGTCTGCTTTTCGCAGACGAGTGGATGAGGCATTGTGTCAAAAGGGAGTGTTCGCTCCGCGAGCGGTCGGCGCGATAGACGATTCCGCGATAGCCGAGCCACTGATTAGCAAGCACATCCACCGGATGCCCTTCCTCTGGCTCGGAATCGATGACCCTCCCAGCCGCGACAGCAAACGTCGTCTCATTGAACGCAATGCCACTGCGTTGCTGAGCAACCATCAGCGCGACCTCCTCGACGAGCCATCGAAAGGGTGGCTTGGGAGGTATAGCCCCAAAGGGAAGGTATGCTCATCTGGCCTCTGGAGCATCCATTACATAAGCAGCCACCATTGCCCTAGCTTCCTCGACGAAATGGAGGCTTTGGTCGAGCGCGCCTAGCCCACCGCCATTTCCCCTGTCCGCCCTAAGCTAAGCGCGGCCTAGCGCTCCCCTGCCCTGCTCCGTCGCTACGGGCGGGCGCATAGGCGATAATGGTTGCGGCGCGAATGAAGTCGACCGAACCGCAACCCGCCCACGACGATAGGCCGCTCGACGCGTGGGGCTCCGCCGAGCGGGCGCCGCGATATGGGTTGGCGGGGCGGCTGTCGCGGCTCGCAGAGGCGGGGCTGCTCATCGCCATCGGGGTGAACCTGGTCGTGCAGGTGCTCGACCAGTTCCGCCCGCCCAACGTGTCCACCTCGCGGGCGCACATGGCGCTGGTGGGCGCCATCGTCATCTTGGGGTTCATGGAGCGGCAGCGCGGCGTGGGGCGCTGGCTGCTGCATGGCTTGGCGCTCGTCTGCTTCCTCGCCACTAGTTACTACTTCCTCCAAGTGTGGGCGCGGGCGTTTCCGTCGCGCACGGACGACTACGCGTTGTGGATATTCACCTCGGCGCTGGCCGCGCTCGTCATCTTCTATGTGTACCGCTTCTTCGGGGCGGCCTTCGCCTTGCTGGGGGCGGTCTTCGGCGTCTACGCCTTCTTCGCGCACCTGGCGCCGGGCGTACTGGAGGGGCCGCGGAACGACTTCTCCTACGTCTTCGAGATACGGATGAGCCGCGCGATGTTCGGCGACCCGTTCAGCCTTGGGGCGGAGTTCATCTGGCTGCTGCTGTTCTGGGGGCAGATGCTGACGGCGTTCGGGGCGGGGCCGGCGATAGCGTGGGTGAGCCGTCAGCTGGCGCGCAGCACGGCGGGCGGCGCGGCGCTGGGGGCGGTGCTCAGCAGCGCCATCGCAGGGTCGTTCACCGGCGCGGGGGCGCAGAACGTCGCCATCACCGGGCCGGTGACCATCCCCGCCATGCGGCGGGCGGGCTACAGCGGCGAGATGGCGGCGGCGGTCGAGGCGGTCGCCTCCAACGGAGCGGCCATCACGCCGCCGGTGCTGGGGACGGTGGCGTTCATTATGGCCAATCTGCTGAATATGCCGTTCGCCCTCATCATCGTGATGACGCTGCTGCCCGCGTTGCTGTGGTACCTGTCCATCGGGCTGCACCTGGTCGCCCACGCGCGAAAGCACGGCCTAACGACGCCCGACGGAACGGGCGAGGCGCCGCTCCCCGTTTCCCCCTGGTTCCTCACGCGCTCGGCCGGTGGGCGTGCTGGTGGCGATGGTGGCGAGCAATCAGCCCTTGCAGGCCGCGGTGTTCTACGCCTTCGCCACGACTGTCGTCCTCGGCATAGCGCTGCGCGTAGAGACGCGCCTCAGCGTGCTGGTGGACGCAGCCAAGACGGCGGCGATATCCGCGAGCGCGGTGAGTCTGACGTTGGCGCTGCTGGCGCTCGTTACGCGCGTGATGTTCTTCACCGGCCTCGGCACCCGCCTCGACGACCTAATCGAGGTCGTGAGCGGCGGCTACGCGCTGGTCGCCCTCTTGCTGATGATCGTGGCCGCGGCGGTGCTGGCCGGGCCTCCGATGTACTTCATCATGATCATCACGTTTGCGCCGGTGCTCACGCGTATGGGCGCACCGTTCGAGGCGTCGCATTTCGTGGCGTTCTATATGGGGTCGCTGGGAACCATCGTCCCTCCCATCGCCCAATCGACGCTGATGGCGTCCGTCATCGCCCGCACGAACTACATGCGCACGAACCTGGAGGTGCTGCGCCTCGCGTGGCCGCTCTTCATCCTGCCCGTCATCTTCATCGCCGCGCCGGAACTCCTGCTGGTGGCGGGCGGCCCGCAAGACCCGCGCGTCATCCTTTCTTCCCTGGCGCTCGCGGCGCTCGCCTACTCCTTCGCCGCCCTGGCCACTGTCGGATGGATGTTCACGGAGATGCAGCGCCCCGTCCGCGCCCTCGCCGCCGCCGTGCCTCTGCTCGTCTTCGTCAGCATGTACACCGACTCCCTCGCCTTTGGCGCGGCGGGCGCCGCAACAGCGGCTGTGGTGACCGCCTGGCAGTGGGCCGCCTACCTGAGGACGCTGCGGGCGAAGGGCGCCAACCCCTTCGCCGACGGCGCCGTCGCCGGAGTGTCCGTGGGGACGATGCGCGGACTAGGCGTCGCGAGCGGCGGCCTAGCGGCGCTGCTGGCGCTCGCCTGGGCGGTGATGGCGCTCAGCCCCCTGGCGCCCGGCCGCATGTTCCGCTACGCCAGCGACGTAGACGAGTTCACCCAAGCCATCAACCTGGTCTTCGCCGCCATCGTGTCCGCGGCGGCGGGCGCCGCCGCGCTCCTCCTGCTCCTAGCGTGGCTGCGGAATTCCCAACGGCGTAGCTCGTCTTAAGCGACGGCGTCCCGCGCGCCCGTCGGCGTAGAGAGCGGGCAGGCTGCGTGTAGTATGCACGCAGCGAATCCACGCTCAAAGCGCCCGGCGTCGCACAGCCTGCGAGCCGGGCGCAATCCCGACTACGGCGAGGTGCCGGAAGTGAAGACGGCGCGGTTGAGATGGTTCAAGAACGGCTTGGCCCTTGCCCTGGCGGCGCTGGCGCTCACCGCGGCCGCCGCATGCTCCGACGGCGGCGAGGCGACGCCCACGCCCACTACCGCACCCGTGCCTTCCACCCTCCCGACGCCCACGCCCGCCGCCGTGCCCGAACCCGCCGCGACCCCGACTCCACAGCCGCCGCTCGCCCCCGTCGATTTCACCACGTGGCGGAACCAAGACCTCGGCGCCTCTCTGCGCCATCCCTCCGCATGGGAGCAAGTCGACTCGGAAGACCCCAACGCTTGGGCGATGTTCTCCGACCCCGGCGCCGGCGCGAGCCTCACGCTGCTGGTCGAGTTCGTCGCGCTCGACATCCCTCTTCAAGACCGCCTCGACGCCGCCGTCAACCGCGAAACGCCCGCCGGCGTCGACGACGTGAACGTCGTGCGCTACGGCGCGGCATCCCTCGCCGACGGCACGGAGGCCATGCGCGCCGACATCGTATTCGCGCGCGGCCAGGACACCTACGTCAGCCGCGTGCAAGTAGCCCAACGCGGCGCCCTCACGATCACGCTCCTTCTCCACGGACCTCAAGCCCTGTTCGACCGCCAGGCCGGTCCCTTCGCCGCGACGCTCGACTCCCTCTCCGTCTTCCCGCCCTCTCCCTACGGCGTCTCCCGCGAGAGCGCCTTCATCATGCCCCT
>JAGWBE010000055.1:0-314 GCA_021296055.1 Dehalococcoidia bacterium
GCGCTGGCGACGGACGCGCTGATATTCGCCAACCGCGTGCTGGGATTCGTCAACGCGCCCGCCCTGATGCAGCGCGCCGCCGCCGTCCTGCAAGGCGTAGCCATCGACATCGGCGGCTACCGGCGCAAGCGCGACCTGGTGTACGAGGGACTGACCGGCGCGGGCTACGAGCTGGTCAAGCCACAGGGCGCCTTCTACGCCTTCCCCAAGTCGCCGGTGGAGGACGAGATGCGGCTGGTGGACGCGCTGATGAAGCGCGGCGTGCTGGTCGTCCCAGGGCGCGGATTCGGCATGCCTGGCTACTTCCGCGTCTC
>JAGWBE010000055.1:430-4900 GCA_021296055.1 Dehalococcoidia bacterium
GCGCTCCACAGGCGAGGCGAGGCAAGACGATGATCGGCGTTCCACGGCGCATCCCAACTGACCGCTCGCTCCAAGCGCGCATGCTGTTGACGATGCTCTTGCTCGGCGGCGTCTACGGCGTCTTCCTGAGCATCCTGTGGAACCTGGGCGCGAGCGTCGTGCTCATGCTCATCCTCGCCAGCCTGATGGTGCTCTTCCAGTTCTGGTTCTCCGACCGCATGGTGCTGACGCTGATGCGGGCGAAGGTGGTCACGCCCGAGGAGGCGCCGGATCTGCACGCCATGATCGACCGCCTCTCCGCCGCCGCGGGCATCCCCAAGCCACGCGTCGCCGTGTCGGAGATGCGCGTGCCCAACGCCTTCGCCACCGGGCGCAACCAGCGCCAGGCGGCGGTCTGCGTCACCGCCGGACTGGTGAGCATCCTGAACAAGCGCGAGTTGGAAGGCGTGCTCGCCCACGAGATAAGCCACATCCGCACGCGCGACGTGCAGGTGATGACCTACGCATCCTTCTTCGCCGTCGTCGCCTCCACCCTGATGATGTTCTTCTTCTGGATGGGGCTGTTCGGCGGCTTCGGCGGGCGGCGCAACAACGAGGGCAACGCTGCGCTCATCGCCCTGCTGGTGACGTTGGTCGTCTGGCTCGTCAGCCAGATCCTCATCGCAGCGCTTTCGCGCTATCGCGAATTCTCCGCTGACCGCGGCGCGGCGTTCCTCACGGGCCGCCCGCAAGACCTGGCCTCGGCGCTGCAACGCATCGACGGCGCTGTGCACCGCATCCCCAAGGACGACCTGCGCAGGGTGGAGTCCATGAGCGCCTTCTTCATCATGCCCGCCGTCGCGGGGGGCTTGGCCAGCCTCTTCTCGACCCACCCCAACACCGAGCGCCGCATCGCCCAACTGCGCGAACTGGAGCGGGAGGTCGCGCTGGGGTAGCGCGCGGCGCGACCTCCCGCGCGCCGCCCCAGCAGTTTGATGGTAAACTCGGTCTAAAGGGGACATGGCCAAGCAGGCGTGCCTGGAGGGCGCAAGGAGATTTGGAAAGGGTCGAGGAACTCGAATTCGACGACGCATTCTTCGAGCATATGACCGCCGAGGCGCGGCGCTACGACAAGCACATAGTGGCGCAGAGAGAGGTGATGGAGGTCTTTCGAGGAAACCCCGTGTATACTCTGAACAGCGGCGATAATCGGCGCGCGCCGCTCATCATGCTCGGGCCGACGCGATCCGCCAGGATGATTGTCGTGCCACTGGAACCGACTCACCGCAGGGGAGTCTGGCGGCCGGTGACGGCATTCGAGGCCAACGCGCATCACAGAGGGCGCTACCAGAAGGAGCGCGGAAATGGCTGAGCGAACGGACTACGTGCTTGGAGCCAACGTGACGGAGCAGGCGAAGGCCCGCGAAGGACGCGCAACCAGTGTCGTCTCTATCCGCTTGGCCGACGACGAGATGAGCGCCCTTGCCGCAGCGGCTGAACAAGAGGACAAGAGCCTCTCCCAAGTGGTGAGGGAGGCCCTCGCCCGCCGCGGCATGGCAACGCATCGCATCGTACGGTTCGGAGGAATAATTCTCCAACACCATCGAGTCGGGCGGGCGCTGCGCCGCATCCGACGTCGGCAGTCTGTCGACCTTCGCTAACGCGAGACCAATCACTATCAACCCAACGGCTATCCGTAGTTGTTGGTGGCACGGCTAACCGCATGCTCCCTCTGTCCCTCTTCTCCGCCCCGCAGCCGCAGCAGGAAGACCCGTGGGCGATGGGTTTGCGCGCGATGGGCGAGGCCGCGACGCGCCTGGAGGGGCAGTTGGAGACCTTCCAAGCCGGGCGCGTCGGCATCGTCGTGCGGCCCGACAGTGCGCAGTCGCCCGAATCGGCCCGCGCACAGCTGGAGGAGCTGCTCCGCTCCACCTCCGCCACCTCGTGGCTCCGCTTCGACGTGGCGGACGACGACATGGAGATGCAGTGGCTGTTGATACGCGGCGACGCGCTCAAAGGCCTCGCCCGCGACGCCGAGGTGGTCTGCCGCGTTTTGGAGGAGGCGTCGCTGGGCCCGCGCATCATCGCCGCCGTCTTCCCCTTCACGTGGCAGCAGACCCGCCAGTACTGGATCTTCCAACGCCGCTTGACCCGCTACACCCCCTTCGCTCCCGTCGGCCCGCCTGGCGAGCAGCGGCGCGACCATGCCCTCGAATCGCGGATGGAGAAGGCGCTGCGCAAGCAGTTGCCGACGGAGAAGAAGGCGAAGGAGTGGTATCCCATCTGGGGGATGCCTCTGTAGTTCCGCGCTAGCGCGGAGGCCGAACCGCCCGCCGCACCAGCAGGTAGCCGCCAATCAGTATCGCGGCGTCGAGGGCGGCGAGCAGGGAGAGGCCGCCCAGCAACGGCATGCCTGCGCCCAGCACGAGCCCCATCGTCAGCAGGCCTGCTGCGATCAGGCCCAGGCCCATAGCGAGGCCAATCACCGTCGTGGACTGGGTGAAGGCGCTCACGCCGCGCTAGGGAACGCGCCCATCGCGGGCATCCGCGGCTGCGCCGGAGTGGAGATAGGCTTCACGCGCCGAGTATAGCCGCGCCTGCGAGCGGCGCGTAGGATAGACTCGTCCGGCGCGAGCGCCCCCTGCCTCCGTGTCCGCCCGGCGCGCCGCAATCGCCGCCTATGAGCGCGAATCCCCGCCAAACCAGCGACCAGCCCTCCGCCGTTGGCGATGGGCAGCGCCAGGTCTCCCTGCCAATCGAGGGGATGACCTGCGCCACCTGCGTTACGACGGTGCGCGGCGCGTTGGAGCGCGTGCCGGACGTTAACAGCGCCGAGGTGAACCTCGCCAGCGAAACGGCGCTGGTGACGTTTCGCGGTCGAGTGGATCCGCTCGTGCGCGCCGTCCACTCAGCGGGCTACCGCACCGGCGCCGCAGAGGCGGCTATCGGCGTGCAGGGGCCGCTGGACGCGGCGGGCGCGCGCGCGTTGGAGGCGGCGCTGCGCGCGGCGGACGGCGTAGTGGACGCCGTCGCCAACGCCGCCTCGGACGAGGCGAGCGTGCGCTTCGTGCGGGGCGGCGCTACGCTTGAGACGCTGCGCCAAGCGGCGGAGGCGGCCGGGTTCACGGTTACGGCGCTGCGCGATTCGGGCGCCGACGACGCAGACCGCCTCTCGCGGACGGACGAGATACGCCGCTTGCGCGGGCGCGTGGCGGTGAGCGCCGCCGCCGCCGTGCTCGTCATGGCGCTGATGTTCGCGCCTGGCGCCGAGCGCGCGCTGGGCGCGCTGGGAGTCAACCTCGTCGCGTGGGCGCTGGCCACTCCGGCGCAGTTCTGGGCGGGACGGCAGTTCTACGCGGGCGCGTGGGCGGCGCTCAAGCGCCGCTCGTCCGATATGAACACGCTCATTGCGTTAGGAACGAGCGCCGCCTACGGCTACAGCGCATTCGCAACCACTTTCGGCGAGGTGTTCGACCTCGGCTCCCACACCTACTTCGACACCTCGGCGGCCATCATCGCCCTTGTGTTGCTGGGGCGCTTGCTGGAGGCGCGCGCTAAGGCGCAAGCCGCGTCGTCCATCAGAGCGCTCGCCGGGCTCCAACCGCGCACGGCGCGCGTGGTGCGCGGCGGCGAGACGCGCGACGTGGCCATTGGCGAGGTGGCGATAGGCGACGAGGTAGTGGTGAGGCCTGGCGAGCGCATCCCCGCCGACGGGGAGGTCATCGGGGGCGCGTCCACGGTGGACGAGTCGATGCTGACGGGCGAGAGCATGCCCATTGACAAGCTCCTCGGCGCCCAGGTCTACGGCGGAACGCTGAACCAGACGGGCAGCCTGACGCTGCGCGCCGCGAGGGTGGGCAGCGACGCCGCCTTGGGCCAGATCATCCGCTTGGTGCAGCAGGCGCAAGGTTCCCAGGCGCCGATCCAGCGCCTGGTCGACAAAGTGGCCGCCTACTTCGTCCCGGCGGTCTTGGCCGTCGCGCTGCTGACGCTGGGCGTGTGGCTGGCCGTCGGGCCGGAGCCGGCCTACCGCTTCGCGCTGCTGAACGTCGTCGCCGTGCTCATCATCGCGTGCCCGTGCGCCCTGGGCCTGGCGACGCCCACGGCCATCATGGTCGGCACGGGGCGCGGCGCCGAGCACGGCGTCCTTATCCGCCGGGGAGCGGCGCTGGAGGCCGCGCACAAGGCCGACGTGGTAGTGCTGGACAAGACCGGCACGCTCACGCGCGGCAAGCCGGCGCTGACCGACGCGTTGCCCCACGGCGACGGCATCACGGAAGCGGACGTGCTGCGCTTGGCCGCGGCGGTGGAGCGGCTCAGTGAGCATCCCATCGCGGCGGCGGTGGTGGACGGCGCGGCGGCGCGCGGCTATCAGCCGGAGGAGGCTCTTGGCTTCCAGTCGGCGCCTGGGCTGGGCGTTCGCGCCCGTGTCGGCGAGGACTGGATAGCCGTGGGCAGCATCAAGATGGCGCAGAGCGCGGGCGTGGAGAT
>JAGWBE010000012.1:0-4578 GCA_021296055.1 Dehalococcoidia bacterium
GCACGCCCGGCACGATCTTCTACAACCTGGTCGAGGCGTTGGCCAAGGCCGAAGGGATGTGGGAGGACATCGACATCCAGGTCTTCCCCTCGTCCACGCAGCAACGTCAAGCGTACATCGACGGGCGCATCGACTGCACGACCATCGGCATCATCGACCAGTGGACGACCTCCACGGGGGCGGAGCCGATGCAGACGCGGGGCGCCTACGCGTTCGACCACGGCGACGAGGCCTTGTTCGCACTAGCGCGCGAGCAGAGCGGGATCTCGATGTTCCCGAACACGCTTTGCCCGGGCGCGTTCAGCGAGCCGCTGAGCCTCGACTACGAGCCGGTGCAGGCGAAGGTGAACTACGTCGCCTACACGCCGGGCTACCTGGCGGCGCCGCAGGTGCCTGAGGAAGTCATCTACCAACTCATGCGGACGATCTACGACCACCGCACGGAGTACAAGGACTTCCACCGCAACGGCATCTATCTCGAGGACCAGATGGCCAACATGGTCATCGGTCAAGAGTTCTTCCACCCCGGCGCCATACGGCTGTACGAGGAGGAGGGCGTCGAGTACGGAATCCCTGGGCACCTTGCTCAGCAGGAGAAGGACAAGGCTGCCGGCCACCCGAAAGTGGCCTGCCTCTAGCAGTCTGACCACAAGTCCTCAGTGTACGGGGGGCGGCATCCGCCGCCCCCCGTACGGACGGCGATAACCGGTCGGAGGATAGATCTGTGGAAGAGGCGACGGAACAGGAAGCAGCGCGAGCCGCAGCGGAAGACGCGAGGTCTCGCAGCGCCCAAGGGAGGCTTCAGAACTGGCTCTCTTGGGCCATTTTCACTGCCGCGACCATCATCGTCCTGCTCTCGATGTGGAACGTCTGGTTCCCCATCAATCTCTCGACGGGGCCGTTGCTTCACCTTGCGCTGACTACCTCGATCATCAGTATGGCCTTCGTCCTCCGCCGCCCGACACGGCTTCGCATCGGGTGGATAGCTCTTGTTCAGATAATCGCCTGGATTGGACTGTTTTTCATCTACCGAGACCAATTGGAGCTCCTACAGCGCCTGGGCTTCGCCACTGATTTCCAGCTCTTCTACATGTTCATGGTGATGGCGATCCTGTTCTACTACTCATGGATTATGTTCGGGCCGGTATTTGCTGTGACGGCGGGCCTGTTTGGGGGTTACGCCCTGTTCGGCGACTTCCAATGGCTGCCTTTCGATATAGAGTTGCCGCGCTGGCTGGATCTCCTGCGCACGGCCGAGACGACATGGACTCGCGCGCTGTCCATCATGACGCTCAGGGCGGTCCAAGGCACCATCGTCGTCTTCTCCTTCTCCTTCCTCTTCATGCTGCTGGTGATGGGCGCGCTGCTCCAATCGTCCGGCGGCATAGGCTTTGTGTGGACGATCGCCCGCGGTGTCACGCGGCGCGTCTCCGGCGGGCCGGGCCTCGTGGCCGTGCTCAGCAGCAGCACCGTCGCCACCTTCACCGGCGGCGGCGCGGCGAACGCGGGCATCACCGGCGTCGTGACCATCCCGATGATGAAGCGCGCGGGCTACAACTCTGAGAAGGCCGCCGCCATCGAGGCCGTCGCCTCCGTCGCGGGCGGCATCACGCCGCCCATCCTCGGCGCGGCGGCCTTCATCATGGCCGACTTCGTCGGCAAGACCTACTTCGACATCATCATCATCACCGCCATCCCCGCCGTCCTCTTCTACCTCGGCCTCGCCGCCTACATCGTCTTCACCGCTCAGCGCGACCGCATCGATATGGCCGTCGACCAGGACTTCCCCACTATCCCGCGCCAACAGTTCCTCATGCAGATGACGCTGCTCCTCGTGCCTATGGCGACCCTCATCGTGATGCTGACGCAGCGCCTCTCCATCCAGTTGGCCGTCTTCTGGACCATCATCACCATCCTGGTGCTCTGGGGCTTCTTCATCATCCTTGCGCGCCTGGGCATCGTGGAGTTCCAAGCCGAGTGGCGGCAGGCGCGCCAGAATGTCGTTCGCGCGGCGATCCTCGCCTCCGGCATCGCTATGGCCGCCGCCACGCTCGACGTGATGCTGAGCGCCATCACGCAGACGGGCCTGGGGCTGCGCGTCGCCTCGCAGATGGCCGACTGGGGCCAAGGCTCGCTCATCCTGACGCTCCTGATCGCCATCATCGCCTCCTACTTCCTCGGCCTCGGCCTGCCGCCCCTGCCGGTCTACGTGATAACGGCGGTGCTGCTCGCGCCTGCCCTCGTGCGCCTGGACGCCGAGCTCATCGTCGCCCACTACGTGATGTACTACACGGCGCTGGTGTTCCCGAACATCAACCCGCCCGTCGCCTCCACGGTGCTGGTGACCGGCCAGATGGCGGGCGCCAACTATCTGCGCGCCAGCATCGAGGCGACCAAGTTCGCCGGGGGCGCTATGTATCTGCCGTTCCTGCTGTTCTTCGGCCCCGAACTGCTGTTGATCGACGGATTCAACCTCCGGTTCTTCCACGTCTTCGTCCTGGTCGCTGCAACCATCGTCATCGGCCAGGCGGGCCTCGCCGGTTTCCTGGGGACGCGGCAGAACCTGCTGATACGCACGCTGGGGATGCTCACGCCCGTCTTCACCTTCCTCTACCTATGGTCGCGCGACGGGCGCTGGGAGATGGCGGCCTGGGCGGCGGTGCTGGTCGTCGTCCTGTACGGCGTTCTCTCGCGCATCTTCAAGCGCGGCGCCCCGGAGCCCGCCGCAGCTAAAGGAGTAACGGCGCCATGACTATGACCGACGCCTCCAAGTACGCCCTAGGCCCCACCACCGACGAGGTGCTCGACGCCGAGAGCGCCGGGTTCGCCTCCATCGACCAGGGCCAGGGCTTCTGGTATGGCTTCGAGAACCGGCTCGAGGAGATGGGTTACCACCGCATCGTGGAAGCGCCCTGCTCCTGCCCCGACGCGGGGTGGCACGGCCACCTGCCGGAGTGCCGGTGGCTCCGCGACTGGCCCGCGTGAAGAGAAGGCCGCTGCCGCAACCTATCCGGCCGCGCTTGCGCGCTCACGCGCGGCCTCTATAACATCCCGCCGCCGGCGCCCCCGTCGGAGCGTCTGCGCGCCTAAGACTAAAGAGGAGGTCGAGCAATGGTGCGAGAGCGAGTCGACGAGGCCGAACTGCTGGAGATCGAGGACGCCGGCGAGGCGGTCGAGCGGGTTGAGCACGCCAAGCCCTACCACCGCTATCTGGAGGCCGAACTCGGCCCCCGCAACCACTGGTTCCCCGCCTTCTTCAGCCAGGAACTCGCCGAGGGCGAGATGATGAACCAGATGCTCGCGGGCGAGCGCATCTTCTTCAAGCGCGCGGGCGGCAAGGTCTACGGCGTCGAAGACCGGTGCGTGCACCGCGGCGCCGCTTTCTCCAGCAAGCCGGAGTGCTACAGCGCCAACACCATCACTTGCTGGCTCCACGGCTTCACCTACGACGTTCGCGACGGCAGCCTCATCGAGATCATCACCGAACCCGGCAGCCGCGCGATCGGCAAGATGGCCCTCAAGACATACCCCACTGAGGAGCACAACGGCGTCGTCTTCGTCTTCATCGGCGACATGGACCCGCCGCCGCCCCTCGCCAGCGACGTGCAGCCGCGGTTCTGGAACGCCGGGTTGAAGTTCCGCCCCCTCCACCGCCACCTTATCCGCGCCAACTGGCGCCTCTCCTGCGAGAACGGCTACGACGCCGCGCACATCTACGCTCACCGCAAATCCGCCATCGTCACCGAGGTCGGAGTTCCCATGCCTCTCGGCACCTACGCGCCCGACAAGTCGTCCGTCCTCGTCCACGAGGACGAGAGCGACGACCCCAAGGGCGTCGTCAAGATCATGGGCGACCGCCCCGGGATGAAGACGGACGTGAACGTGTGGGAGGCGGAGATCGAGGGCAACCGCATCGTCGCCGCCAACGTCGACCCCGCCAACCCGCCCCCTGGCGTCGATCTCGACGTGGGGCTGTTCCTCCCTTGCGGCCTCGAGGTGGACTGGTTCCCGCAGCCGGGCATGATTCACTTCGAGTGGTACGTGCCGGTGGACGAAGAGCACCACATGTACATGATCATCCAGAGCCGCTACTGCGAGACGGAGGAGGACGAGCGCAAGTTCCACGAGGACTGCGAGAACTTCCTGGGCCCGCTGGTGTGGAAGGAGCCCGCCGGGCAGACCGACTACCCGGGCGACGGCCCGACCTGGGGCTTCAACAACTTCGACCAGTTCGGGCGGGCGCAGATGGAGCACGTCTACGCCAAGGAAGACTTCTGGAACCGCGAGCGGCTCACCAAGCCCGACTACATCATCGTCCGCTGGCGCATGCTGGCGCACCAGCACATGCGCGGCATCCAGAAGCGCGGCGGCCCCGGCAACTGGGCCAACACCGGCCCGTGGGACCCGGCAAAGGCGCCCGAGCCCGTCAACCTGATGCGCACCCCCGGCCAGAACAACAACGGCTACAAGTCCGCGCACATCTAGCGCCCCGCAGGGGCGCGAGGCGCCGCCAAACGAACGAATCGGGCCCGCGGCCACCGCCACCGGCCCGACGCGTTGTGCGCCCGTTCGCTCACT